>CAVIVK010000054.1:0-3101 GCA_963645975.1 Bifidobacteriaceae bacterium
TTTGTCCGCTCCGGCGCCACGTGCAGCTGGTTTGCGCCGAACCCGGAGGATAAGCCGTTCCGGAAGCTCGTGAAAAAATGCATCGCCGTGCTGCTCCGCTCCAAACCGGCGCTCGGCGAGGGCTGCACCGGCTGCGGCCACTGCGCGCGGCTCTGTCCAGCGGGCGCGATCACGATCGTGAACAAACGCGCCGTGATCGACCGGAAGAAATGCGTCCGCTGCTTCTGCTGCCAGGAATTTTGCCCCTCCGGGGCGATGCGCGCGCAGCGCTCGTTCGTCGCGCGGCTTTTGAGCAAATAACAGCTTAACTATAGAAGAGAGAAAATACGGGAGAATTACGAGGGAAACATCCATGCACTTCTTTTCACAGTATAAGGGACTCCGCCGGGAGAACTATGTTCTCTTCTTCGGGCGGATCGTGACGAACATGGGCTCGATGGTCTGGCCCATGCTCACGATGATCCTCAACCAGAAGCTCGGCATGAGCGCCGGGAATATCGCGATTTTGACCGCCGTTACCGGCATTCTCATGATGCCGGCAAACCTTCTCGGCGGCAAACTCGCCGATCATCTCAACAAGAAAAACATCATCATTGTCGGCGATATCGTTTCGGTCGTGTGCTACATACTCTGCGGCTGCATTCCGCTCGGCATGGGTACGATCGCGCTCATGCTGATTGCAGGTCTCTTCCAGAGCGTTGAGGGGCCGGCGTATAACGCCATGATCGCCGACATCACGCCGCTCGAGGATCGCGATAAGGCATACTCGCTCCAGTACTGGGGCGCAAATCTCGGCCTTGTCCTTTCGCCGACGCTCAGCGGCCTCCTGTTCAAAAACTATTTGTGGCTCGCGTTCATCATCAGCGGCGTTGCCATCGGCTGCTCGACGATCCTCATCTGGTTTTTCGTGCGGGATATTACGCCCGTGGTGCAGACCGGCAGCCGCGCCGAATACCAGCGCGCGAGAGACGGGGAGAGCATTTTTGCCATTCTCCGTCAGAATCCGACGGTTGTGCTGTATCTCGTGGCCGCGGCGCTGTGCAGCGCGGCGTATAACCAGTACGGCTATCTCATGCCGCTCGATCTCGGCCGCGTCCACGGCGAGAACGGCGCGGTGATCTATGGCACGGTATCAAGCCTCAACTGTATCGCCGTCGTCGTGTTCACGCCGTTCATCACGCGGCTTTTTCGCCGCATGATCGATACGAAAAAGTTTCTGACCGGGCGTCTGCTGTTTCTCGCGGGCTACGCCATGTTCATTGTGTTCCTCGGCGTCATCCCGATGTATTACGCCGCGATGCTTGTATTCACCTGGGGCGAGATATTCAACACGCTGGCCGACGGGCCGTATCTCTCCGCGCGCACCCCGGCTTCGCACCGCGGGCGTATCAACAGCGTTTCGAGCGTGTTCTATACGATTTTGCTCGGCGCATTCAACATCGTCGAGGGCAAGACCTATGACGCTTTCGGCTCCGGCGCGGCCTGGGGCATGACGCTCGGCGCGCTCGCGCTCTCCATCCTGCTGTCCTTCCTGCTCATTTTCCGTGACCGCGCGCGCTATCCGCGCCTGTACGAGGAAAATGTGATCGAATCGCCGGGGGCGGCGGAATAAAAATATCCCCGGAGGAGCCGCACAGCGGTTCCACCGGGGATACGTTATACAGTAGCTCAGTCCTTCGGCGCATTCCAGATCATGGGGATGTGGGGAATATCGTCCTCCAGAAATTCCTCGCCATCCTGGCGGAAGCCGTGATCCTCATAGAGCTTGCGCGCATAGGTCTGCGCCTCAATGCGGATAGCTTCGGCGCCGTACTTTTCCCGTGCCGCGGCGATGCCGGCTTCGAGAATCTTGTGGCCGTAGCCGCAGCCCCGCTCGGTCGTCAGCACGCGGCCAATGGATACCTCTTCAAACGACACGCCCCGGTTCAGCACGCGGAGATACGCCTTGATGCCGGTCTCGTCGCGCAGAAACACATGGTATGCCTGCTTGTCGCGTCCGTCCACCTCCTCGTAGGGGCATTTCTGCTCCACGACGAATACGAGCACGCGCGCGTGCAGAATGTCGTACAGCTCGTCCGCTGTCAGTTCGGAATAGTGTTTTACGACAAGCTCCATGTTTTTTCCTCCGAAAAATTTTTTGGTATTTTGATTATACTTCCGGGCGCGGGAAAAGTAAACCGCGTTTTCTTCCCGGAGAAAGGAGATTGCTTTCCATGAAACGATGCCTTGCCGCGCTTTTGGCGCTCGGCGCGCTGCTTTCGCTCTGCGCGTGCGGCGGTGCCGTACAGGATGACGGTGCATTCTCGCTGGACATCCTCGACACCGGAAAATCCGACTGCATCATTGTCTGCGTGGATGGCGTCACTATTGTGAACGACGCCGCCGACGAGGACGACTTTGACACCATCTGCGCCGCCCTCGAGCGCCGCGATGTGCAGCGCATCGACTATCTCATTCTCAGCCATTATGATAAGGATCACATTGGCTCCGCGGCGGCGCTCGTGCGCGCTTATTCAGTAGGACAGATCATCGGGGCGGATTACGAGGAAGAGTCGGTGTATCTCATGCTGCTCGAGCGCGTCGCAGAAGAGCGCGGCACGCCCTTTCTCCGGGCGACGGAAAATCTCACGATCAAAACCGAAAACGGGTCGATCACGGTTGATCCGCCCGACATCGATTATGGCGACGATAATAATAATTCCCTCGTCACGACCGTCACATGGAAGGGGAAAAGCTTCCTTCTTCCCGGCGATGCGAAGAAAAACCGCCTGAATGAGCTGCTTGGCGTCACGCTCGAGAGCTATGAACTCATCAAGCTCCCGCACCACGGCGACAGCAACAAGCCGCTTTTAAAGCTCATTGCGCAGACAGCGCCGCGCTATGCCGTGGCGACGGTCTCCCCGGCGGAGGAGATCGAGGATAAGCTCCTTGCCTCGCTCGCCGCCGCGGGCACGGAGGTCTTCCGCACCGACGGCGGGACGGTAAGCGTTGAATGGACGGGCGCGGGCTTTACCGTCATACAGACAAAAAAAGAAACAGTAAACCCGGCGTGACATCCGCAGTCACGCCGGGTTTTTCTCTGGAGCGGCTAAAACCAATAC
>CAVIVK010000055.1:0-2540 GCA_963645975.1 Bifidobacteriaceae bacterium
GCCCCGCGCCGCCAGCCGGGCGGCAGAGGCCGAAGCATTCCCGTAAACCTTTTTTTCCAAGCCACAGGAAAAGGAAAACGGTCATTGCCGCGCAGAGTGTCGCCGCGGCGGCGTTTTTGGTAAGAATGTCCGAAAGGTTTTCCGCCAGACTCAGCAAAACGACATAGATACCGATCCAGACGAGCGCAAATGCGAGCGCGTTTTTTTCATAGAGTTTTCGCATGATTATTCCTCCCCATTCTCCGCCAGCAGGCGGTCAAAGACAAGCTTTAAATCGTTGGCGACGGTCGTTTCGTCGCCGGTCATGGCGTTGTTGGCAAACATGCTTGCATACCCGTGGACAAGCAGGAAGAGCACGCGGAATACGGAACGCGCCCGCTCCACGGAAATATGTGCCGAACGTGAGATCGCTTCAAGCACCGGTGTGAGTTCGTCCGCCACGATCAGCTCGTCGAGCGAGCGCTGCGCAAAGGCGTCCGATTGGAAGAGGAAGCGGAACAAATGCTTTTCCTCCCGCGCAAAACGGATGTATGCGAGCCCCACTCCCTGCATCGGCGAGGCTGAATCGGGGGTTGTGATATAGCGCGTGTGATAGTTGTCCGCCATTATGTAAACCTCTTTTTTCAGCTCCGCAACGGAACCGAAATGGTACATCACCGGCTGCGTGGAGCAGCCGAGCGCCTTGGCGACGGCGCGGGCGCTGAGCGCTTCCGCGCCCTGCTCGCGGACGATCTCAAAGGCAGCGCGGACGATCTCTTCTTTTGTTGTCTTTATGCTTGGCGGCATGGCATAGTCCCCTTGTAACGCTCGTTATGTAACGCATGTTATATAATAAACACAACGTTTTGTCAATAGAAATCCGGCGGCAGATTTCTCTGCCGCCGGGTTGCTCTCTTCGTTACCAGAATTTCTTTTTCTTACAGATCCAAAGACCGAGACCTAAAACGGCAACGCTGATGACGCCGACCATAAGGTAGCCGTATTTCCAGCTCAGCTCCGGCATGTTGACAAAATTCATGCCGTACCAGCCGGTGAGCAGCGTGAGAGGAAGGAAGATCGTCGTAACAATGGTAAGAATCTGCATCACACGGTTTTGACGGATATCGATCTGCGCCTGAAAGGAGCTTTGAATTTGGCGGCAGTATTCGCAGAGAAGCTGGGCATTTTCCCTCAGGCGAGCAACACGCCCTTCAAAAAGACGAAACCGTTCCGTCTCCAGCTCCGAAAAGAAGCCGTTCTCATTTTCACAGAGCTCACATGCCACGTCATCAAGCTGTGAATAGTAGCGAAAAAGAGCCATGGTCTCTTTGCGGAGAGCACTCATCGGGGCACTAAGAGTTTCAACGCCGTCTGCAAGCACTTGATCCTCCAACAGCTCCGCCCGCGCTTCCAGTTCTTCCAACCGATGAAGATCGCGGGCAATGAGCTGCTCAAAAAAGTCGTAAAGAAACTGCCCGACACTTCCCCTCGTCCAGCGTTTTTCCTGAGCAATGCGATGCAGAAGGGGCGGAAGCGAGCCCGAATCGTCCGTGAGGACAACACGGCTTTGTGTAACGAGAACGCCAAACGCAACGCGAACGCCGTCTTTCCCTCGGCGAGGAAGCACAAGTGTCCCGGAGAGACAGTCTGGATGTACCTCGGCACGGCAGGTTCGCGCGCTGCGTACCGTAGGTGTATGTTCCAGAACGTTTTCCAATCCCGGAAGAACCGGGCGCTTTTCCAGTTCTTCCGTCGTAAGCAACACCAGCGCCGGCGTCTCCGCGCCGGGCGCGGATTCCGTGCGCATAAGAGATTCTTCAATGCGATACCAAGTCACGGTTTTTCCTCCCTCAAGCATACGACCGCCCGCAGCGCAACGCCGCGGACGGTCAAAGGACTTTTATTTCTCCGCCTTCATCGCAAGATAAGCGTTGATGAAGCCGTCGATATCGCCGTCCATGACGGCCTGGATGTTGCTGTTTTCATAGCCGGTGCGCGTGTCCTTGGCAAGCGTGTACGGCATGAACACATAGGATCGGATCTGGCTGCCCCACTCGATCTTCTGCTGCACGCCCTTGATGTCCGAAATTTTTTCGAGATGCTCGCGTTCTTTGATCTCGGCGAGCTTGGCACGGAGCATGGATTTGCAGTTTTCGAGATTCTGGAAGTGGCTTCGCTCAACCTGCGAGGAGACGACGATGCCCGTCGGCAAGTGGGTCAGACGGACAGCGGAAGAGGTCTTGTTGACCTTCTGGCCGCCCGCGCCGGAGGAGCGGTACACGTCCATTTTGATTTCGTCGTCGCGCAGCTCGATCTCGCTATTGTCCTCAGCGATCTCCGGCATGACCTCCACGGCGGCAAAGCTCGTATGGCGGCGGCCGGAAGCGTCATACGGGGAAATACGCACCAGGCGGTGAACGCCGTTTTCGCTCTTCAGATAGCCGTAAGCGTTGTCGCCCTCGATCTTGATGGTGGCGGACTTGATGCCGGCTTCTTCGCCGTCCTGATAGTCGAGCAGAGAGTATTTATAGCCGTGGCGGTCGGTCCACATGGTATACATG
>CAVIVK010000056.1:0-3409 GCA_963645975.1 Bifidobacteriaceae bacterium
CTCGGCATGGGCGACATGCTCACGCTCATCGAAAAGGCGGAGGCCGCCGTCGACGAGAAGAAAGCGCAGGAGCTCGCCGAAAAGCTCAAAAAGAACCGCTTCACGCTGACCGACTATCTCGACCAGCTCAACTCCATGAAGAACATGGGCTCGTTGCAGGAGCTCGCCGGGATGGTGCCGGGGCTGGACGCCAAGGCGCTCGCCGGGGCAAAGATCGACGAGAAGGCCATGGCGCACACCGAGGCGATCATTCTTTCCATGACTCCCGCCGAGCGCGAAAACCCCTCGATCTTAAACTCCAGCCGTAAGCGGCGCATCGCCGCGGGCGCGGGCGTCGGCGTTGTGGACATCAACCGTCTGCTCAAGCAGTTTGAAATGATGCAGACGATGGCGCGCCAGTTCTCCGGCAAAAAAATGAAGCGCTTCCAGCGCGGCGGCGCCAAAATGCCGTTCGGCTTCTAACTCGCTTTTTGTTGCACAGCAATAAAAATATAAAATTTTAAACATCTTTGGAGGAAAAACATCATGGTCAAAATCCGTCTGCGCCGCGCCGGCGCCAAGAAAGCTCCGTTCTACCGCGTCGTCGTGGCCGACAGCCACTTCGCCCGCGACGGCCGCTTCATCGAAGAGATCGGCACCTACGATCCTCTGACCGAGCCCGCCACCATCAAGATCGACATGGAGCGCGCCAAGTACTGGATCGCCAACGGCGCACAGCCCACCGACACGGTCCGCGGCCTGCTGAAGAAAGCCGAAGCCTGATTCCGAGGGCTGCCGGAATGAAAGAACTGCTGACCTACATCGTGCAAAGTCTCGTGGAGAAACCGGACGAGGTCTCCGTGACCGAGCACGAGACCGGCGGCGAAACCGTTTTTGAAGTGCGGGTCGCCCCCGGCGACATGGGCAAGGTCATCGGCCGTCAGGGCCGCGTGGTCAAGGAGATCCGCGTGCTGATGAAGGCCGTCGCCCAGCGACAGGGAAAAAAGGTCTCGGTCGAAATTCTCGACTGAGTTATACCAAACCCAAACCGCAGGGGTGGGGCGCAGCCCCGTCCCTGCGGTTTCCATATCTGGAGGAATACCCTATGGCAAAAGAGCCGTATCTCGAAGCGGGAAAGATCATCAATACGTTCGGCGTGCGGGGTGAGGTCAAGCTCGACCCCTGGTGCGACAGCGCCGAATTTCTAAAGCCGCTCAAAACGCTTTACATTGACGGCGCGCCGCGCGCCGTCGCCTCGTCTCGCGTCCACAAAGGCATGCTCATCGTCCGTTTTGCGGACGTGGAGGATGTGAACGGCGCAATGCTTTTGAAAAACAAAGTCGTGTACTTTGCCCGCAGCGACGTGCGTCTGCCGAAGGGGCGGCACTTCGTCGCCGATCTTCTCGGCGCGGCGGTCGTGGACGAGCAGGGCACGGAGGTCGGCAAGCTCACCGAGGTGCTCGACATGCCCGCCGGGCAGGTCTACGTTGTGCAGGGCGAGACCGAGCACACGATCCCCGCCGTACCGGAATTTATTCTCGACATCGACGCGGACGAGAAAATGATCCGTGTTCATTTGATAGAAGGGATGTGACGCCATGCGCATCGACATTCTGACGCTCTTCCCCGACGCGGTGGAGGCGTCGCTCAAGATCAGCATTCTCGGCCGCGCCGAGAAGAAGGGCATTCTGGACATCCACGCCGTCCAGATCCGCGACTATACCGAAAACAAGCAGCAGCAGGTAGACGACTACCCCTACGGCGGCGGATGGGGCTGCGTGATGATGGCGCAGCCGCTCAAATCCTGCCTTGACGATGTGTGCGCCAAGGCGGGCGAAAAGCGCCGCCGCGTTATCTACATGTCCCCGCAGGGCAAGACGTTTGACCAGGCGTGCGCACGCCGTCTCGCGGCGGACTACGACCATCTCGTGCTCGTGTGCGGCCACTACGAGGGCGTGGACGAGCGCTTCATTGAAGAGTGCGTCGATGAAGAGATCTCCCTCGGCGACTTTGTCCTGACCGGCGGCGAGATCGCCGCCATGGCGGTGACGGACGCCGTTTGCCGTCTCATTCCCGGCGTGCTCGCCAACGAGGAGTGCTTCACCGGCGAGAGCCATTGGGACGGCCTGCTCGAATACCCGCAGTACACCCGCCCGGACGTATGGGAGGGGCGCGAGGTGCCGCCGATCCTCCGCAGCGGCGTGGACCGCGAGATTGCCCGCTGGCGGCGGAAGAAGATGCTCGAACGTACCATGGACAAGCGCCCGGAGCTCTTCGAAAAATTTGTGCCGCAGACCGACGAGGACAAAGCGCTGCTTGACGAGATCGACGCCGAGCGCCACCCGCGTCCCGTGCCGCCGAAGATCGACTGCCGCCGCGCGGAGGAGGGCGATCTGCCCGCCATTCTCGCCATTGCGGACGAGGCCAAGGCTTTTCTCGCCGCACAGGGGCTTGACCAATGGCAGCACGGCTACCCTGCAGAGGAGGATTTCCGCCGGGATATCGAGCGCGGCGACGGCTGGTTTTTCACCGCGGACGGAAATCCGGCGGGCTATCTCTGCATCAGCCGCCGGAGCGAAGCGGCGTATACTGCCATCGAGGGCGAATGGCTCTCGTGTGCGGGGCCGTATCTCACCGTCCACCGCATCATGGTTTCGGATGCCTACCGCGGCCATGGCATTGCCTCGGAAATGCTCTCGCTCGCGGACGATCTTGCGCACGCCTACTGCTGCGCGGGCGTGCGCATCGACACCGCCCCCGGCAACGAGCCGATGCGCGCCATGCTGCGCAAAAATGGCTTTGAGACCTGCGGCACGATCCGCCTCGTCGGCGGCGTGGACGACGGTGCGCTGCGCATCGCGCTCGAAAAGCTGGTGGAACGATGAATCTGACCGATTACCGCGATATTACGGCGCTTTTGCAGCGCCACGGCTTCCGCTTTTCCAAATCCATGGGGCAGAACTTTCTGACCGCCGCGTGGGTGCCGCAGCAGATCGCCGCCGAAAGCGGCATCACGGCAGCCGACGGCGCGCTGGAGGTCGGCCCCGGCGTCGGCTGTCTCACGGCGGAGCTTGCAAAAACCGCGGGCCGCGTCACGGCCATTGAGCTGGACGAGCGGCTGCGGGATGTGCTCGGCGAAACGCTCGCGGATTTTGATAATGTGTCTCTCGTTTTTGCCGACGCGCTCAAGGCGGATCTGCCGGCCGTCTGCGCCGAAACGCTCGGCGAGAGGCCGTGGAAGGTGTGCGCCAATCTGCCGTACAACGTGACGACGCCGCTCATCACCGCATTTCTCGAGGCGGGCTGCTTTGAGAGCGTCACCGTAATGATCCAGAAGGAGGTCGCGCAGCGGCTGTGCGCCGCGCCCGGCACGGGCGAGTACGGGGCGTTCTCCGTGCTCGTGCAGTGGTACGCCGAACCGGAACTCCTC
>CAVIVK010000057.1:0-4225 GCA_963645975.1 Bifidobacteriaceae bacterium
GCCGAACGGCAGCGTCCGGCGCTGCAAGGTGCTCGAAGTGGAAGGCGACCGCGCTGTCGTGCAGCTCTTCGAGTCGGCGCAGGGCATTAACCTTGCCGAGAGCAAGGTGCGTTTCCTCGGCCACCCGCTCCAGCTCGGTGTGAGTGAGGATATGCTCGGCCGTGTCTTCAACGGCATGGGCGAGCCGATCGACGGCGGCCCGGCCATCATCGCCGAGGAGCACCGCGATATTAACGGTCTCCCGATGAACCCCGCCGCGCGCGCCTACCCCGCCGAGTTCATCCAGACCGGCGTTTCCACCATCGACGGACTGAACACCCTCGTTCGCGGCCAGAAGCTGCCCATCTTCTCCTGCTCCGGTCTGCCCCACGCGGCGCTCGCCGCGCAGATCGCGCGTCAGGCGAAGGTGCTTGGCGACGGCGAGAACTTCGCCGTCGTGTTCGCCGCCATCGGCATCACGTTCGAGGAATCGGAGTACTTCATTCAGGAGTTCCGCCGCACCGGCGCCATCGACCGCACGGTCGTATTCTCCAACCTCGCGAACGACCCCGCTGTCGAGCGTATTGCTACGCCGCGTATGGCGCTGACCGCCGCGGAGTATCTGGCGTTTGAGAAGGATATGCACGTCCTTGTTATCCTCACGGATATCACGAACTACGCCGAAGCGCTGCGCGAAATTTCTGCCGCGAAGAAGGAAGTCCCCGGCCGCCGCGGCTACCCCGGCTACCTGTACACCGACCTTGCGACGATGTACGAGCGCGCCGGCCGCCGTGTGGGCCGCGCCGGCTCGATCACGATGATCCCCATCCTGACCATGCCGGAAGACGACAAGACCCACCCCATCCCCGACCTTACCGGCTATATCACCGAGGGTCAGATCATCCTCAGCCGCGATCTTTACCGCAAGGGCATCGTGCCGCCGGTGGACGTGCTGCCGAGCCTTTCCCGACTCAAGGACAAGGGCATCGGCGAGGGCAAGACCCGCGCTGACCATGCCGGCACGATGAACCAGCTGTTCGCGGCTTACGCCCGCGGCAAGGAAGCCAAGGAACTCATGACGATCCTGGGCGAGGCGGCGCTGAGCGACGACGACAAGCTCTACGCGAAGTTCGCCGAGGAGTTTGAAAAGCGCTATGTCTCCCAGGGCAACGAGACCAACCGCTCCATTGAAGAGACGCTCACCATCGGCTGGGAGCTGCTCTCCATCCTGCCCGAGCGCGAGCTCAAGCGCATCAAGCCGGAGTTCATTGCGAAGTATCTTCCCAAGAAGCAGCAGTAATGCGCTTCGCGGAAAGGAAGAGGTGATCCCATGGCAACCATAACACCGACCCGAATGGTGCTCAACCAGATGAAGGGCCGACTGAAAACCGCCTCCCGCGGCCATAAGCTGCTCAAGGACAAGCGCGACGAGCTGATGCGCCAGTTTATGGACGTTGTCCGCCGCAACAAGGAGCTGCGTACCAAGGTCGAGCAGGGGCTGACCGAGGCGTTCGGCGCGCTGAGCGTGGCGAGCGCGGTCATGTCGCCGGAAATGCTCGAACAGGCGCTGCTCTATCCGCGGCAGAGCGTGGCGCTCGACGTGAGCTTCAAAAACATCATGAGCGTCAATGTCCCGGTCTACGATTTCCAGACCAAGACCGCCGAGGAAGGGGACATCTTCCCCTACGGTCTCGCGCAGACCTCCGGCGAACTGGACGACGCCATGACCGCTCTCTCAGGCGTGTTTGAAGATATGCTGGAGCTCGCACAGGTCGAAAAGACGATGCAGCTTCTTGCGCAGGAGATCGAAAAGACGCGCCGCCGCGTAAATGCGCTGGAGTACGTCATGATCCCCGACCTGCAGAAGAACATCAAATACATCTCCATGAAGCTCGAGGAGAATGAAAACTCCACGAAGGTACGCCTCATGAAGGTGAAGGAAATGGTCCTGCAGGACGCGCACCATTACCAGTACTAAATGAATCATGCAAAAAGGCACTCTCGCAAGAGAGTGCCTTTTGTGTTACCTTGCAGTAAGCAAGCCCCACCATTCGAGGAGACGGAAGCGGAGAACATAGCCCTCGCCGTCTTTGGTGATGAGCTTTACGTCGTCATCCGAGAGCGCTGCGGCCTCCTGCGCTGTCTCCACGCCCGCGGTACAGAGCGGGGGATACACCACGCACCACCAGTTCCGGCCGCTCCCTGCTCCGAGCGTTACGCGAAGCGAGGTATATACGCCTGCGGGGAGGGAAAATGTCTCGTACTCCCGTGTGGGGTACGTTTCGCGCCCGAGCTCTACGCGGGCGCTTCCGCCGCTCACGGATTCGGCGATGTGTTGGAGGTCACCGGACGCTGCGGCGATTACCGCCGCGGCGTCTTTCGCGCCGGAGGCAGCTTCAAGCCGCGGCGAGAGATACGCGAGCAGCGCATCGCGTACCTCGAGCTTCACGCGCTGATCTTCCGCCGTATTGGACGAGGCGATCACGTGCAGCCGCACGACCTTGTCCGCAAGCGCACCCTGCCGTCCCTGCGCCCACACACCGGTGAGCAGCGTTACGCATACCGCCGCGAGCAGCGCCGTTTCCCATGGCCGCAGCCGGTCGTTGTTTCGCATAAAAAGAACCGCCCTTCTATGTACGAGATGTACATAGTATGGGCGGTTTTGGAATTTTTTAAACCGGTACGATCAAGGCTGCGGTGTTTCCGCCGGGATTTCCGGCGTCGGCTCCGGCATGGAAAGATCGATATCCGTGATGATCTGGCAGGCGGGAAGAGTCTCCTGCAGCGAGCGCACCATGTCAGCGGTGAGCGCAGCGTTGCCGGTGATATTCAGCGTGCGCAGCGCTGCAAGCGAGCGGAGCGCCGCGAGAGAGTTCAAATCGTTGTAGCTGAGATCGAGCTCTTCGAGCGCTGTGCAGCCGGAGAGCGCGGTAATATCGCGCAGGGCGTTGTGGTTGAAGTCGAGCCGGCGCAGCGCCGTGTGGCCGGTCAGGGCGGAGATGTCGTAAAGGTTATTGTACCCGAGCCGCAGCTCCTCCACAGAGAACAGCTCCGCGAGCGGCGCGAGATCGGTGAGCGTGTTGCCGTAAGCACTCAGCCGGTGGAGCTGGTGGAATTTTTCGATGCCGGAGAGCGTTGTAAGCCCCAGCGCGTCGATCGTCACGTCATAGGCGTCCGAGGAGAAGGACTGATCACCGAAAACGACGGTATAGTACTTCGGCTCGTGGACGATCTGGCAGTTCGGGAGCATGGATTGCAGCGCGTCGATGCCTTCGGCGGTGATACCGTCGTTGTTTTCAAGATTCAGATACGCGAGCGAGCGCAAAGAGGAGAAAAGCTCGTTATCAAGATCACTCCGACCCGTGGCGCTCAGATTGAGCGACGTGAGCTTCGGCAGCAGCGCGAGTACGGAGATGTCCGAAATTGGGTTGTTGGAGAGATTCAGCTCGCGCAGCTCGGAGCAGCCGGAGAGCGCGGAAATATCCGTAATGCCGCGGCCTGAAAGATCGAGCGATTCAACGGACTCGGTGAAGTCCAGTCCGCCGAGCGACACAGGGCGCGAGCCCTTCACAACGCTGTCGCTGAATACGCGGCAGTCCGGCAGCGCCTTTTGGAGATCCTCCAGCACATAGTCTGCAATCTCCACGCCTTGAATGGAGAGCGTTGTGAGCGCGGTGAGCGACGAGAGCGCCGAGAGCTCGGCGATGGGGTTTCGATCCAGATAGAGCGTGCGAAGCTGCGTGAGGGAGGCAAGCGGCGATACGTCGGAAATCGCATTATCGGAGAGAACGAGCGTGCGCAGCTGTGGGAGAGCAGCAAGAAAGCTTACGTCCGAGAGACTGCAATTTGTGAGCGAGAGCGTCGTGAGATTGCCGAGCGAGGCAATGGCGGCGCAGTCTTCGGCGGAGAGTGCCTTTCCGGCAAGCTCAAAGCTGTCCGCCGCGGGATTCACGCTCACCCCGGCGATTGTAAGAGACGCGGAAGCGGTCGGCTCGGCGGTCACTTCGGGCGTTGGTGTTGCGTCTGTGTTTTCCTTCCCGGCAGACGGCCCCTGCAGCAGCAGAAACAGCAGCGCCAGCGCCAGCAGAACAAAGCCCGCCGCGGCGAGTATGTACAATACTTTCTGTTTTTTTGTGATCGGATGCATGGCGTCCTCCCGATGCGGCGATAAATATCAATATATCAGTATAGGTGCTTTGTTGCCGTTCGTCAATCGGCGGAAAATAAGCGGCTGCGTCTTAATTCT
>CAVIVK010000058.1:0-6500 GCA_963645975.1 Bifidobacteriaceae bacterium
GCCGCGCTCTTCTCCAAAGCTGGGACGAGGAAAAAGACGGCGGCAGCGCAGAGGAAAACGAGGCCATCGAGCGGATGTTCCAGTGCTGGGACACACTCGGCATGATCGGCGGTGTGCTCTATGCCGACGGCAAGCCCGCAGCGTTCACCGCTGGGGAAAGGCTTGGCAGCGATACGATCGACGTGCATTTTGAAAAGGCGCTCGACGATCTCCCCGGCGCGTATCCGATGGTTGCTCGGGAATTTGCCCGGCAGCTGCAAAGAGATTTTCCGGAGATCCGGTATCTGAACCGCGAGGAAGATATGGGCATCCCCGGTCTTCGAAAAGCGAAAGAGGAGTGGTATCCGATGTTCATGATCGATAAATTCACCGCTCTCTGGCTGGAGGACGAAGCATGACGCCGCGTCCGTCCCGCGAGGGCGACGAAAAAGCGCTCAAAGCCCTCTGGCGCGAGGTGTTCGGCGATACGGACGAGTATATCGACACGTTCTTCCGCGAGATCTACCGCCCCGGCATGGCGAGTGTGATCGAGGAGAACGGTACCGTCGTGGCAGCGGCGTATGCCGTGCCGTTTGGCGGCGTTCGATACATCTACGCCGTGGCAACAAAGCCGGGGTACCGCGGTCGGGGTTATGGCCGCGCCGTAACACTTGCCGCCGCGGGAGGAGAGCCGGCGTATCTCTGCCCGGCGGATGCCACGCTCCGGTGCTGGTATGCGCTCTCAATGCGCGCAAAAACCGTATCGTACCGCACGGATGCACCGCTTCCCGCTGCGCGCCGGAAGATCACGGCCGAGGAATTCAACGCACGCCGTGAGACATGGCTGGACGGCATCCCGCACGCGAAGTACAGCGACGGGATATTGAAGCTCTTCTCCGTAACCGGAGAATTCTTCTGCGGCACGCACGGCGATATTTACGCCGTGGACGGCGGCCGGGTGTGCGAAGCGCTTCCCGCGCGCGCGGGCGACGAGCCGTTTCTTATGGGGCTCAACGGCGCGGAGCCGATC
Organism: Bifidobacteriaceae bacterium; assembly: GCA_963645975.1. Classification (GTDB taxonomy): domain Bacteria; phylum Bacillota; class Clostridia; order Oscillospirales; family Oscillospiraceae; genus Apopatocola. Next base: position 1,010 of record CAVIVK010000058.1, read on the forward strand.
TATTGGGGTCTGGCGCTGGAATAAGGGCGAAAAAGGCTTCTCTCAGAGTTTGAGAGAAGCCTTTTTCTATAGGTGGAGTGACGTTTAACCCCTCAGTCAGCCTCCGGCTGCCAGCTCCCCTATCGAGGGGAGCCAAGTTGGTTTTTTGCAAGCTTACTTGCCTCCCCTAACAGGGGAGGTGGATTTTGCCAAAGGCAAAAGACGGAGGGGTTCTCTCCTCATTATTCTGCGTTCAGATAATATACTGTCAAAAGATCAACGCACGCGCCGTAGCTCTGCATGCCGCGGTCATCGCCGTAGGTTTGCAGGAAGGATTCATAGACCTTTTCGGAAACATCCGCCGCGGGCGTCTCAAACTGCTTCCAGTAGGCGTTGTTCGCGGTCAGATCGGCGCGCACATTCTCGCTGAGCGAGGAATATACCTCTTTCCAGGCGTCGTAATCCGCGCTGTAGAGCGCGTTGCCGAGATAGATATAGGCGAGCAGCGCGCCGGAATAGCGGTACTCGTCGTCACCGCTTTCCATGCACGCGACAACGGCGCAGAAGTTTGCCTCGTCCTCGCGCGCCACACCGCGCAGATGCGCCAGCTCGTGCGCGATCGTAGACGGCAGCAGGCACACGGGCGAGTCCGCATTGAGATTGGCCTCCGCCGTATACGGGAAAAAGAAACCGGTATAGTGGATATAGCTCAAAAGGCGTGAGAGCACCACGGGCTTTGCCCGCACCGCCGGGGCGGCAAGGCACGGGAAGGTCTGCTCCGCGCCCTCATAGATATCTGGGGAACGCCGAAATATCTCGTCCTTGCTAGCCGAAAACACACCGTTCTCGTCGCGCTCTACACGCCCAGCCATCGTATTGGCCTGCGCGGCGAAGTACTTCGTCACGGTTTCCAGCTCCTGCACAGAGATATCGCGCCGCTCCAGCCCGGCCTGCTCGGTGAAGCTGTCGGAATAATAAAGCACGCCCCACCACAGGCAGAAGAGCGCAAACAGCGCCGCCGAAACGGAAAGGATCGTCATCCCTGTGCGGTAAGCCTTCGCCCAGCGCCGCCGGATGAGCCGTACAAGCAAAACGATGAGCAGCGCAACGCCGAGCGCCACAAGGAAAAGGATGACCCACTCCGTCACGGAAAATGGTACGGCGGAGAAGAGCCGCCCCGCGAAGGCATGCCATGGGCGCACGAGCGTCCGGCAGAGGGCGTTCATGACTGCCTTGTTGCCGCGCAGCAGGAAGTACACCGCAAGCCACGCGAGCGACACAAGCAGCACAACATGGTGCGCCGGGCACAGCCGCCAGAGCGATTGGAGCGTTATTTTCTTTTTCTCCGTTGTTTCCATATCTGGCATTTTACTCCGTCCGGCCGCGAATGGCAACCGGTAAAATAAGACGGAGCGGGTCTCCCCGCTCCGTCTGAGATTCCATGCTTTATCAGGCGGTCTCGTCGCCGAGATCGAAATACTCCGGCATGGCGCCGTCCATGTGCGGCACGTACCAGTCGTCATAGTAGTACGGCATCATCTGGGTATACGGCATATCCTTGCAGCTATCGCTGCGCACATCCTCCCAGCTCATGCCCCACGGGCGGAGGAAGATCATATAGTCGATCCAGTTGTCGCTGTTCTCAGGATCGGCCGCCACAGCACGGATGCAAATCATCTGATCGAACCGGCTCACAAAAGAGTCGCCGGGATCAACAACCCAATCGCCGCTGTTGACATCGGTAAAGAGAAAATAACCCGATTCCGAAAGCATACGGCCCTTATCCGATTTTCCAGGCTTGAAGGTCACATCGACATAGGCAATGTTTTCGCCTTCCTCGCAGGTATCGTCCCAGATATCCACAAGGCCGGTGTCTCCATCCACATAAATTGTGGCACAGACGTCCGCCCAGGAGTCCACAAAATCCTCATAGTCTCCACCGGCATTATAGGCGATCCACCAGCCGTACCAGTCGCCGTCCCACCAGGAATAGGCCGACTCCACGGGCACAGCGGTCGTTTCCGGTGCCGCACTAACCGGAGCCTCCGTAGCAGCAGGCTCTTCGACCGCCGGGACAACGGTTCCCTCTTTGTAGAACACCAGATCCATACCGGAGTCGAAAACGTCTTTGAATACGATCTTATTGTCGGTGAGAATGCCATGCATCTCGCCGTCATAGAGCATAATGTCAAGGTTTCCGTCGTCATCGAGCTCATAGCGGCAGGTTTCTGTCTCTTCGCTGATTGTCGCCTGGCACTTTCCGTTGGAGAAAAGCTCGATGGTGAAGCCCTCTTCAAATATCTCCTCCGCAGTATATGTCTGCCCATCAAGAGTTCCGTAAGCCACATTATATACATCGCCGCTGCGGTTTCCAAAGAAACCGATCAGCAAAAACACGAGCGCCGCAACGCCGATGACGATAAGCAAAAACGGCAGGAACGACGACTTTTTCTTCTGCGGCTGGCTGCCGCCGGGGATATCGCGCGGCGGGCGGGGCGGCTGCGTGCCGCCGGGGCTGCCCGCGGCAGGATCGTAAGAATACGTGTTGCGCGTGATCTCCGGCGAGTACGAGCCGGACGAGGCGGTATTTTGCGCCGCCGGGGTATACGTATAGTCGTTCGCCGGGGCGGAATATGTATAGTCATTTGCCGGTGCAGCCGGGGTATTGTCCGGCGCAGCGACCGGTTCGGACGGCACGTTCTCTACCTTCGTGCCGCATTCGGTGCAGAATTTCGCATCATCCGCGAGCTTCGCGCCGCAGTTCGTGCAGAATGCCATGGGACGGTTCCTCCTTATTTCCCTCATTTTCTTCATTATCCCATAGTTTTCGCGAAATAGCAACAACGAAAAAACACGCCGCTTTGTCATAAAGCAGCGTGTTTTTATCGTTGATGGAAATTACAGGCTCGCCTTGGCCTTCTCGCACAGAGCGGTGAAAGCAGCGGCGTCATGGATCGCGAGCTCGGAGAGCATCTTGCGGTTCATGTCGATGCCAGCCTTCTTCAGGCCGTGCATGAAGGTGGAGTAGTTCATGCCGTTCATCTTGCAGCCGGCGCTGATACGGGTGATCCACAGCTGACGGAAGTCGCGCTTCTTGAGCTTGCGGCCGACGTAAGCATAACGGCCGGACTTCATCAGCTGCTGGTTCGCCATTTTATAGTGACGGGACTTGTTTCCCCAATAACCCTTGGCAAGACCCAGCTTTTTATTTCTTCTCTTGCGCGTCATCATCGCGCCTTTGACTCTGGCCATCTTTCAGTCCTCCTTATTTGTACGGAATCATCTGCTTGATCGTGGGCGCGGTGGTGGCGTCCGCGTAGGCGCCCTGACGGAGGCCTCTCTTGCGCTTGGTGCTCTTCTTGTTGAGAATGTGGCTCTTAAAAGCGTGGGCGCGCTTGACCTTGCCGGTCTTGGTGAGATTGAATCTCTTCTTCGCGCCGCTGTGCGATTTCAGTTTCGGCATCTCGGAATATCTCCTTTACTTTTTGTTTGCTTGTTTGTCGGGAGCCTTGGGGGAAAGGAACATGAACATATTCCGTCCCTCCATCTTGGGGTTTTTGTCCATGGTGGCGATCTCGGCACACTGAGCGGCAAAGTTCGTGAGAAGCTGCTCGCCAATATTGGTGTGCGCCATTTCACGGCCGCGGAAACGAACCGTGACCTTCAGCCGGTCGCCGTCCAGGAGGAATTTCTGTCCGTTTTTCAGCTTGGTATTGAAATCGTTCTCGCCGATGCCCGGGGACATGCGGATCTCCTTGATCTCAATGATGCGCTGATTCTTACGGGCTTCCTTTTCCTTTTTGGTCTGCTCAAAGCGGAATTTGCCGTAGTCCATGATCTTGCACACGGGCGGCTTTGCCTGCGGAGAGATCAGGACAAGATCCATCTCCCGCTCTTCAGCGATGCGGAGCGCCTGCTCGCCGGACATAACGCCAAGCTGTTCGCCTTCCTCGCTGATCAGGCGAACTTCCGGTTCGCGGATCTCTTCGTTGAGCAAATGATTCTGGGTAGCGATCGTTAAACACCTCCAAATAAGTCGTCGGCGCTCTCGCGCCTTTCCATGCATGCAAAAAAGCGGATACGCAAACCGCATCCGCACACACTTTAGCCCCATACCAGTGGGAGCCGAAAAATGTTGACCGCGGCGCGCTCTGGGCGGCCGGGTGAGACCGGAAACGATCTGCTTTCTTTTAAGCATGGATATTATAGCTGTAGGGATATGAAATGTCAAGGGGAAGAGCAAAAGATTTTTCTTTCGCTCTTCCCTTTTTTCTCCGGAATTACTCGCTTTTTTCCTCTTCGAGCTGCTTGGCGATCTTCACGATGCGGCTCGTGCCGAGGCGCTCCGCGCCGAGCTCGATGAAGTGTTCGGCATCCTCGATGGACGAGATGCCGCCCGCGGCCTTGACCTTGACGGAGGGATCGCAGTGCGCACGCATGAGCGCCACGTCGTCAAATGTCGCGCCGCCCTTCGAGAAGCCGGTGGAGGTCTTGATATACTCCGCGCCGCTCGCCGACACGATCTCGCAGAGCTTGATTTTCTCCTCGTCTGTGAGCAGGCAGCACTCGATGATGACCTTCAAAAGCTTTCCGCCGCACGCGGCCTTGATGCGGACGATCTCATCGAGCAGCATGTCCCAGCACCGGTCCTTCACCATGCCGAGATTGATGACCATATCGATCTCGTCTGCGCCGTTTTTCACGGCGTCCTCCGTCTCAAAGACCTTGGAAGCGGTGGTGTTGTAGCCGTTCGGGAAGCCGATGACGGTGCAGATCTTCATCTGTCCGTTTACATAACGCTTGGCTCCCGCCACATGCGCGGGCGGGATGCAGACGGAAGCGCAGCCGAAGCGGATCGCGTCATCGCACAGAGCGCGGATCTCCGCGGCGGTGCAGTCGGTACGGAGGAGCGTATGGTCACAGCGGGCAAGAATGTCTTTTATATCCATGATGTTCTGCCTTTCCTTCCTTATTTTGTTGTCTGCATCATATCACACGCACGCGAAAGAAACAAGGCATTTTGTCCCGCGGGTGTGAATAGGCTATGGCGAGGTGTTACAAATGGATGAAATGCAAACCAACAACCGCGTCATTCTCTGCGGCACGCCGCTTTCTTCCCCGGTTTTTTCCCACGCCAGCCGTCTTGAACCGTTCTACACATTTCCGCTGGAGGTTGCGCGGCTCTCCGGCACGGTGGACACGATCAATGTTCTGCTGCGCGAAGAGCTTCTGCCGGAACTAAGGCCCTCGCGTGCGGGGCTCATCCGCGTCACGGGCGAGGTACGCTCGTTCAACAACCACAGCGGCGAGGGCAGCAAGCTTGTCATCAGCGTGTTTGCTCGCGAGCTGTCCCCGCCGGAAACCCCCGTATGGGTCAACGAAGTAGAGCTGACCGGCACGCTTTGCAAAAGTCCGAACCGGCGCACTACGCCGATGGGGCGGGAAATCTGCGATCTGATGCTTGCTGTCAACCGGCTCTACGGGCGCAGCGACTATCTCCCCTGCATCGTCT
>CAVIVK010000059.1:0-5806 GCA_963645975.1 Bifidobacteriaceae bacterium
GTCCAGCTGAGAGACGTCCACGGTGATCTTGCCGGTGTGCTTGTCGAGCAGATCGGAAAAGCGCAGCTCCACGGGCGTTTCGGTGTCGTTGAGAACAAACGCCGAGCAGACCTCTATGCTCTTGCCGGGGTCAATTTCGGTCATCTGGCCGTCGACAATCGTATCGTAGGACGTGGCGCTGGTAAAGATCGTGGCGGTTTCGAGCTCCACGCCGTTCTGAAACGCCTTTTCAAAGATCGTCCAGAGGAACGAGGCGGATTCCTTGCTGTTGTTCGTGTAGGTGTAGGTCACGATGAGCGCGTCGTTGCCGTCGTAGTCCGGCATGATCTCGGCCTTCTGCATGTAGGCCTCGTAATCGCCGATGACAACGCGGTTCGGATCGGCGGGCTCTTTTGAGCCGCAGCCGCAGAGACTCACCGCCAGCACAACGGCCAGCAGCAGGCGGAAAATTCGGGTCGTTTTTTTCATGATATCCTCCTTATTTACGCTTGGTCTGTTTCGCCGCGGAGCCCGGCGGTGAGAATGTCGCGAACGGTGTCCGCCACGCGGTCGGTGTATTCGCTGCGCGCGAGCGGCAGATCGACGATCGCGCCGCGAACGCCGCGGCGGAGCATGCTGTTCTTGTCCAGACGGATGCCGTTGATGCTTGTGTGATTTTCGGTGACGTTCGGCTGCATGCGGATGTGCGTGCCGCGCTGAAGATAGAGCCAGATCGTAACATCGAGATCGGGTTCCTTTTCGAATACGATCCGCTTTCCGGCCAGGCCGCCTTTGACGGAAAACGGTGTGGGGAATGCGGCGGCGTGTGCGCTGAGCTTCGAGAAGATCTCCTCGATCGTCGTGGGGCAGAGGAGGTCAAATTCGCGGAGCGCGTTGGCGGTCGCCATGGATTTCATTTTGTCTGCAAATGCCATGATGTTCTTCCTTTCCTGCGATTTATCCGTTGAGTGAGCCGCCGCAGTATTCGCAGCAGCCGCGCTCGTCAGGGATCGTTGTCGCGCCGCACCACGGACAGGTGACGGCGGTTTTCGGTGCGGCAGCGGCTTTGGCCGCGTCGCGCGCTTCGCGCCGCGCGTCGGTAAGTATCGTTTTGATCTCCTGCGCCATGTCCGCGTAGGCTTTGTAGTACGGATGGATGGCGGGGTTCGGCTTGCGCATAAGAATGACGCCGCCTGGAGGCGTGGTCTCTACGGAAGAGTTGTTGAGCTTGAAGCGGATCTCGTCAAAGTACGGATGATTTACGCGGATCACAACGCGGAAATCGTAGTGGAAGGAGTAGCGCGGCGGGTTGTAGCTCACGCGCTTGTTGTCTTTGTCGGTGGTGTATTCCTCGTCGCGATCCTCGTCGATGTCGATATCCACGCCTGTGACCTGCGAAAAGTCCAGCACATCGGGGTTTGCTGCGGCGAGATCGCGTGCCATGGTGACCATGAACTTCCCGGCGTCCTCGTCAATGAGAACCTTGGTGTTCTCGCCGAGACTGCGCGTTACGTGGAATGCGGCCACGGCGTTTCGATTCTCCTCGCGGTAGGCGAGCTGCGCGCGGATATCCTCCACGGTGCTCTGCCGCCGGTCGCTGAACCAGGGGGAGAGCTTGCTTGCGCAATCCTTGCAGAGATTGCCATCTTCCAGTTTGCGGTTGCCGAGAAAGCCGATTTTCTCCCCGCAGATGCTGCAATATTTTTTGTCAAAAAGTCCCATAAAACTGCCTCCTGTTTTGTTGGTTTATAATGTGTCGAGGACGGCGGCGAGATAAGCCGGGGAAACGGAGGAATAAACGAAGGTATCGGCAAGACCGTCTTTTTTCGCCTGCGTGACAGCAGCGGCCAGCGCGGGATCGGCGATTTCGTCTACGAGCAGAACGATTTTGCACTCCGGCGTCCGGCGCTTTACCTCCCGGCCGAGCGCGAGACGGTTCTCCAGCGTCCACGGTGATTGGCGCGTGACCTCCATAATGAGCGCAAAGGCGGCGCAGGAGCGGCAGAGCATAGTGGTCTGCCCGGAATTTTCAGCGCGGCGGACAACAAAATCCGGCTCGCTTTCGGCGAGCGAGCGGGCGATTGCCTCGGCAAAAAGATTGGACGGCATATCCAAAACGATCCGGCGCACGGCATGACACCTCCTTCTTACCGGATATCATACCGTGCGCCGCGTCTCACCGCCCCATACTTTTGGACGGGATAATAAAAAAGCCTCCCTCTGACGAGGGAGGCGATGAATTTAGCGCTGCTCACGGCGAGCGCGAGTTGGAGCTTGTTCTCCAGATTCGTTTTTTGCAGCATGTTTGTCACGTGGTATTTCACGGTTGTGATCTCTACGCCCATCTCCTCGGCAATGCGGCCGTAGGAGAGACCGCGCACAAGATAGCGCAGCACCTTCCGCTCCGCGCGGGTAAACTCGCTGCTCTTCGCCGTGCCGATGTCCACATCGGGCGGCGCATCGGGAAAAATATGTTCGCCGCGCATCGTGGCGCGGACAACGTCCATGAGTGTTTCCTCGGCGGCATCCTTGTACCAGAGACTGTCGGCTCCGGCCTCTTTTGCTCCGGCAAGCACCGTGCTGTCCACGAGCGACGTCACAACGACGATCTTTACCGCCGGATGGCTCTGCCGGATCTTCTTCACGGCGACAAGACCGTTCTCCCGGTGCGCCGTCTGCACGTCCATCAAAAGGAGATCAAACGCCTCGGCGTCGCAGAGTGCCGGGGCCTCGTTTGCTCCGGCGATCGACGCGGCGACGCAGTAACCGGGCTCGGCCTCAATATAGCTTTCCAAAAGACTGCGGATCAGCTTCTGATCCTCCACGATCATCACGCGGATCATGTGTTCTCCTCCTCCGGCAAAACGATATACAGCGCAAACTCCGGCGCGGAGCGTATTTCCATTGTCCCGCCGCCGCGCTCCACGCGCCGCCGCAGCGCGCCGAGCCCGCCGCCTTCGCGAATGGGAGCGGTGGGGCGCGCACCGTTGTTGCCAATTTCCAGCTGCCACCCATCGCTGCCTTTTCCGGCGCGGACGTAAACCTCCGTTCCGGCGGCGTGGCGGACGCAGTTGGTGCAGCACTCGCGCACGGCGAGCGCGAAGAGCTCTCGCGCCTCACCCTTTTCGGGCAGTTCGCCTTCGGTCAATACACGCACGCCGAGCGCCCCGGCGCGCTCGAGCGCGTAGGCATAGGCGTCGTCCGGCGCGGCCTCTTCGTTTGCCCTGCACAAAAGCGCTGCGGAGCGCTCCCAGAGCGCGGCAAGATCACGGATGCTCTCCAGACTTTCCGAGCGCAGAAGTACCCGCCGCGCGGAGAGAATGCTGTGGCCAATATCGTCGTGGACGCGGATTTTCATGGCAAGCGTTTCTTCCTCACGGACGATTTCCGGCATGTTCCGGTAGAGCCGGCGTTCGCGTTCGTTGGCGTCGTCCAAACGGCGATTCTCTTCCCGCAGCCGTGCCTGCCGCTCCATGAGCTCCGTTACGTCCGCTGCGGTCACTTGCGTGTAGGCGCATCCGTCGGCATCGGTAATGTTCTCCTCATTAAAGCGCAGCGCGGCGCCGTCCGGGAAACGGTAAACGCGCTGCGCGGCATCGAGCACCGAAATGCCCTCCGGCGGGGCATTGAGCGCGTCCCGGAGCTCCGAGAGCGTTTGAATGCCGCTGCCGAGCAGCGCCGCGCCCACGGCGAGCATCCGCCGGTTTACGAGCCGGACGATGCCGCGGCTATCGAAAAAGCAGACGGCGATGGGAAGATTATCAAAGCTTTCCTTTATGATGTTCATTCGCGCGCACCGCCCTTCGGAAACGTGAGATACCAGAGCGCGTCCTCGTCCTGCTCAATCTCCAGCGCAGAAAAGCGCGCCGCGAGCGGCCAAAGAGGGGCGCCCGCTGCGGCGCAGATGCGCGTTTGCACCGCGCCGTCTATCTCTTCGGCAACGAGCAGCAGCGAGCGCAGCGAGCCGAGACTCTCCTCTACGACCGCTTTTCGAAAAGATCGTAGATGCGGTAAATATCCTCCGCGGCGTAAGCGCCCTGCAAACTCACCGCGACGCGGCACTCCGCGCCGCAGAGCGGGAGATTGGCCGCCGATTTGTTGAGACACAGCCGCAGCTCGTCGGCGGTTATCGTGCCGCGCTGCGAGGCAACAAAAATGAGGTTGCTCCGCCGCTTGATGTATGTCCCGATGACGACGATCTCCGCGAGAATCCGCCGTGCCGCGGTGATATCCTCCGTCTGCCGGAGCCGGGCAATCCGGTCGCAAAGCTGAGAGAGACCGTGCGGTGTCCTGCTCGATGCGGTCGTACAGACGGTTTTCTTCCCGCAGCCGCAGCCAGCGCGCCTTCTGCTCGCGCTCGGCCTTGAGAATATCGCCGGTCTCGCGCAGCTCCTCGCGCGTGAGTTCCAGCCGCGCCTCGGTATCTGCGAGCTCCGAAATATCTTCCTGCCAGAAAACGTAGCCCGTCTCGAGCGGGTGCGCTTTGAGCAGCGTGTTCCGGTTGAGCAAAACGGTGCCGCGCGAGGCTTCCGCGAGACGCTCCTTTGCCATTGACTGCGCTCCGGCGGAGGCGTGCGTCACGGCAAAGGCGGCGTCTGTGATCTGCGCGCCGATGGTTGTGGCGGCGAAGAGCTCCCCGTATCCGACGTTGGACGGAATAAGTCCGCAGCGGATGCAGCTTTCCAAAATCGCGGCCACGCCGAGACAGACCGTCACCGTGAGGTCTCCGGCGAGCACCCACACCTAATGTACCCCGGTCGCGTAAGCCATACAATAGAAAAATAGAAGCAAAATCGGGATCACCGGGCGGAAAAGATACGTTTTGCTGTGCGGCAGACGGCACTTGAAAAGCATCAGCAAAAATGCTGCGGCCAGGCACAGACCCATATACCCGACTACGACATAGTACCCCGGCGCATAACCGTAATCGAGATCAGACATTACCCCCGACGGGAACGAAAAGACGCGCTGGTGAAGATCGTTTGTCAGCACGAACGAGAGCAGCGCCGCTGCCGGAAGACAGAGAAGATTCGCCCATCGCGGCAGCCGGTAATTCTCCGCGCGCCCGAGCGAGAGCGCGATGAATACCGCAAGCGTCGGAATGAAGAGCATTGGCAGATAATAGAGATACCAGAGATACCGTCCCGGGGCGCAGCCGTTTGGCAGCGAATATTTCACGGTGCGCAGCGCCAGCCATAAGACGGTGAGCGCGGCCACCGCCGTTAAATACCGGCGCACCTGCGTCTGAAGGATGCGCCGGCGGAGCGAAATGCCCCACGCGCTCATCAGGACGATATAGATCGCGCTGCGCGAGAGCGTGAGTGCCGGATGGCTCCCCGGCAGCACGCGCGAGAGAACGCGCAGCGCCATGGCGAGCGCGATGCATGCCGCCGCGCCGCATAGAATGCGGTACTCTCTTTTCCGCCGTGCCGTCATGCGTCCGCCTCCCGCCTCGCTTATTCTTTTTATTTATAACATAAGCGTCCCCCGGCTTCAACCCAAGGAAAGCCGGGGGACGCAGAAAAAGCATTTTCGATTATTTTGTATTTCCGCGCTTTTTGAGATACACCGCGAGTATGATGCCCGCAATGAGCATTACAACGCCGATCACAATAATGACTGTACCGACGATGGCGACGGGGTTCGTGAATCCCGCGCCCGTGCCGGACGAGCCGAACGGGGAGGAAATGACGTTCCCGGCGCTGTCGTACCAGATCGTGCCGCTCCCGGCAAAATCGGAGAAGCCGCCGTACCCGCCGAAGGAACCCATGCCGCCCATGTCGCCGAAGAACGAGCGCTCCATGCTGAGGCTGACGCCGCGCGCGAT
>CAVIVK010000060.1:0-4275 GCA_963645975.1 Bifidobacteriaceae bacterium
CCCTTACAGTGTAGCACAGCCCTTGGAGAGGGGCATTAAAAACTACTACTCTACAATACAAGGAGAACGACGACAATGTGGATCACGACAGCCGCGCAGCTTGCGGAAAAGCTGCCCATGACAGCCGAAGAGCTTGCCGCCGTACAGGCGGTGGCAGACCGCTACCCCATGTGCATCACGCCCTATTATCTGGGGCTGATCGACCCGAACGATCCGGATGATCCGATCCGGAAAATGGCGGTGCCCGCGCCGATTGAAGAAGAAGAGGGCGGCTCGTTTGATACGAGCGGCGAGCAGTCCAACACGCGCGTCCCCGGCCTTCAGCACAAGTACCTGCAAACCGCCATGGTGCTCACAACGAACCGGTGCGCCATGTACTGCCGCCATTGCTTCCGAAAGCGCCTCGTCGGCCTGACGGACGAGGAGATCGCGGCGAACTTTGAGCGCGTAACCGGATATATCCGCGAGCACGAGGAAATCACGAACGTGCTCCTCTCCGGCGGCGATTCGTTCCTCAACAGCAACGAGACGATCGCGCGCTATCTCGATGCGCTCACGCCCATCGATCATCTGCATTATATCCGCTTCGGCACGCGCACGCCCGTCACCTGGCCGGAGCGGATTGACGAGGCGCTCTGCGAAACGCTCGCGCGCTATACGGCAAAGAAAACGATCTTCGTTGTAACGCAGTTCAACCACCCGCGGGAGATCACCCCGGAATCTGCCGCCGCGGTCGCCGCGCTGCGCCGCGCCGGATGCATCGTGCGCAACCAGACCGTGCTGCTGCGCGGCGTAAACGATGATCCGGCGGTGCTTGGCGAGCTTCTCGCCTCGCTCACCGCCATTGGGTGCCTTCCGTACTATATTTTCCAATGCCGTCCCGTGACGGGCGTGAAAAACATGTTCCAGGTGCCGATGGAGCAGGGCATCGAAATTGTCGAGAACGCCAAGCGGCTCATCAGCGGCATGGACAAGGCCGTCAAATACTGCCTGTCCCACCCGGCAGGCAAGCTGGAAATCCTCACAAAAACCGGCGAGGACGAGCTGCTTTTCCGATTCCACGAGGCGAAGGATCCCGCCCGCTGCGGGCAGGTATTCCGCCACAAAACGCTCCCCGACGGCTGCTGGCTGCCGGACGAGCTGACGTTCGATTGAGCCTTCATAAGCGCCCAAAAAGCTCGCCGGCCGGCGAGCTTTTTCTTTCCATCCTGTAAAAAGCGTGGGAATTGACTTCTCTCCTTCCGCCAAGTACAATAAGGAAAAATCGCTTTCAAAAGCTGAGGTATTGTCATGCAGGATCTTTTGCTGGAACAACTGCAAGCCCGAAAGGAACGAAAGAATTACGCCATCGTCACCATCGTGGATTCCTTTGGCTCCACGCCGCGCACCAACGGCAAGATGCTGGTATATGAAAACGGGCTCTCCAAGGGCACCGTGGGCGGCGGCCACCACGAGCAGATGGCAAAGCGCGACGCCGTGGCATGCATCGCCAGCGGGCAGAACGCCCTGAAGCGCTACGAAATCAAAGCCCCCGCCGCAGCCAGCGGCGCCGTCTGCACCGGCGGCATCACCGTGTTCATCGAGGTCTTTCGTGCCGCGCCGCTGCTGGTGGTGTGCGGCGGCGGCCACGTGGGACGCAGTCTCATCCGCATCGCCAAGGAAGTAGGCTTTGATGTGCTGCTGGTGGATACCCGCGATGCGGGGATCATCGCCGAATCTGTCGCCATGGCAGACCGCTTCGAGCAGGTGCCGGATTTTGAGTCGGGGCTTCGTGCGCTGGACATCGACCCCACCGCCTATTACGTTCTCTGCTCCTACAGCCACGCCACCGACTGCGCCTCTCTCCACGCGGTGCTCGACAAGGAATGGAGCTACGCCGGTATGGTCGGCAGCCGCGCCAAAATCGGAGCGATCTTCTCGCAGATGCGAGAGCTTGGCTATTCCGATGCCCGGCTCGCCGAGGTCCATACGCCCATCGGCCTGGCGCTCGGCGGGGAAACCCCGGCGGAGATCGCCGTTGCCATCATGGCCGAGATCATCGCCGTGCAGCACGGAAAGATACAAAACTTTTCCTGACGCCGCAGTTTCTGCAAAGAGGCCGCCGAAGCATATCGCTTCGGCGGCCTCTTGCTGTAAACTCCCGGTCGCGAACCGAGTTTCACTTTCTGTGGCTTCCGCCTCCGCGTCCGCTGCGGCGCAGCCGAACGGCCATCACCGCGCCCGCGGCGATAAGCACTGCGATGACAGCGGCAAGCACGATCACGAGCACATCCCCGCCCGTCTTTCCCGCCATTTCCGGTGCAGGCGTCGCGGTGGGTTCCGGCGTGGCCGTGGCGGTGTCAGCCGCGGCAGCCGGCACAGCCGCGGGTTCCGGCGTTGCGGTCGGCTCGCTCGTCGGCGTAGGGCTGGGCATAGGGCTTGCCGTTGGCGACGGAGACGGCGTCGGCGTGGCCGCGGCGTTTACGGAGATAACCGCAGAGCCGTCCGTATAGCTCCAGAGGTTTGTTGCGCTGCTGAAAAGACATACCGTCTTCCTGCCGTTCATTTCCACGGGAATATGTTCCAGAATCAGCGTCGTGCTGTTGCCGCCGGTGATCGTAAGGCCGGGAAAACGGTCGCCCGTCACATCAAAAATCACCTCGGTTTTCCCGTCGGGGCTGAGAAAACGCCACGCGCACCATGCCCAGCCGGTCGCGTTTGCGATGAACGTCGCGCTGCCGCCCTCGTTCACGATCTCCTTGGTCGGCTGCTTCGTGATGACCGGCGCGCCAAGGGGCGTTGCAGTTGGGGTCGGGGTATTCGTCGGCGCGGGGGTTGGCGTTGCCGCTGCCGTCGTCGGGGCAGGCGTGTTCGTCGGTGCAGCGGTCGGCTTCTCCGTTGGCTTTGGCGTCGGCGTGGCTTTGCGATCGATGACCGTAACAGTCACATCAAACGTGATATAGCCGTTTATCGAGTTGTCGTAAACGCTGCCCGTCAGGCGGAACACACCGGTCTCCGTCGGCGTGCCGTAAAGGATGGCCTCGCCGCCGTCCTCGCCCGGCATCATGCCCCGCGGCCAGGCGGAGCCGTCCGCTAATTCGGGCAGGCTCAAAACATCGTCCTCCGACTGCGCGCTGCAAAGAACGATCCGGCTGTATTCGTTCACATTGACCGTCACCGACCACGACGCGCTCACCGGCAGTACAAGAAGGCACACAAGCACCGCAGCAAGCAGCAGCGCCGCTGTGCGCTTTCCGATCCTTTTCATTTTCCCCATCCCCTCTTTCTATGGCTTTGTTCAAAGGTAACACAAAGCCGCCGAAGCTACCCCCTACGAAAGGACGGGGAGGGCAGCAATAAAAAGACTCCCTCTGACGAGGGAGTTGGAAAAACCGAAGGGTTTGGTGGTGGGAGAGTCGTCTTCAGAGCCGCGGGACGATAACGCCGCGCGGCTCCTCCGCCGTGAGCGTGAACGCGTCGCCTTTCAGGAAGTGCACTTCCTCCGCAGCAAAAAGTGCGGTGAAAGCGTCGAGCGTGCCGAGCACGTCGAAGCCAAAGCCGTCGCCCCGGTAGTGCATCGGTACAATGCATCGCGGCGCGATCCGCTCCGCAATGGCGAACGCCTCTTTCGCGTCCACCGTATAATACCCGCCGATGGGCAAAAGCAGCGCGTCGCACCCATGCAGCGCGGCAAGGGTGTTCTCGTCCGGCAGGCAGCCGGTGTCGCCCATGTGGACAACGCGCAGCGCGCCGAAGCAAAACTGCCGGATCGTATTCATCCCGCGCCGCGTCCCGCCGTGGTGGTCGTGCGGAACGGCAAATTCCTGCACGAAGATATCGTTCGGAGCTTTCACTCGAATCTGCTTCACGCACGCCGCGGCGTTATGGTCGCCGTGCCCGTGCGAGCAGTATATCGCCCCGGCGCTCGTGCAAAGCGGCGCAAGGCCGGGAACATAGCCATCCTCATAGGGGTCGATCACGATGGGATACTCCCGATACTCCATGCGGAAGCACGAGTGGCCGAGCCATTGGATTTTCACTTCATTCATGCGTTTTGCATCTCCTTTCGCGCCGCGGCGAGCAGCGCCTCCTTTTCGTTCGGTATCGCCTCGTCCAGCACAAGATCGAGCAGCCGGGAAAGTGTCTCCCCCACCGCCGAGCCCGGCTTCATGCCGAGCGAGAGAAGATCGTTCCCGCTCACGTCAAGGTCTTTCACCTGCAGGCAGCCGTGTTCGGCGACGATCTCGTTCAACAGCCGCTCGTCCTCATCGGCAAGCGCTGTGAGCCGCGCGGCGG
>CAVIVK010000061.1:0-5139 GCA_963645975.1 Bifidobacteriaceae bacterium
CCTCCTCCGCCGTCAGCGTGGTACCGCCGAGCTTCGTGGAAAGCACATAGTTTCCGATTTTTTCCGGCTTGATGTGCGCAACCTTCTGCTCGGCCAATTCCGCCACCAGCGTCTCGTCCCGGAAGAATTCCTGAATACCCCACGGGCTCCGCGGGGTATAAAGCCCGTTCTTATAATCCAGCACGACCTGCTGATCCCCCGGAATATAGAACGCCTGAACCAGCGTACTGCCGCGGGGATTGTCCGCGCTCATGCACCACGCAGCGATGTCTACGAACCCGTCCACCCAGATTGGGAGAAACGCCTCCCGAACAACACTTTTCCACTCGTCTGTCAGTGCGTCGAAGGATATCAGATAGTAGCCGTCCCCCGCGGGGATCAGATTACCATAGAGGAAGGTGCCGTCATTTTCCGCCAGCCAGGCAGCAACAACGCCGATCCCCGGCAGATCGTCCCCCAGAACGCGCACCGCCAGAGATGCTGCCCTGGTGGAATCGAGATACTGGCGAACATCTTCAAAGGCATGATCCGCTCCGATGGTTCTTTGCCCCTCTTCGTTGCTGCAAGCGTTGCTGTAAACCTGACCGCCCAGCGCGACCAGCCACGCTGCGAAGTCTCCGCCGGTGGAGATGCGCTCCCGCGCCGTCTCCAGGTCTCCCTCCTGCGCGAGAGAAAGAATCTCCTCATCCGACAATTCCCGCCGGGAAAACTCCTCCGGGCATTCGTCCAGAACGCGGTACGCGCCGCTGCCCTCGGGCAGCATGGTATCCGGGTCCAGATACTCCGAGTCCATCTGCCCCGCCTGTGCTTTTATCGCCGCCACAGTAAGCTGCGCCGCTTTCATTTCCAACGCAGCCAGCGCGGCGTCATCCACGGCGGAGGGCACATCTTCACCGGCCATCGCCCAATTTGCCTGGTCAATTTCCTCCGCTGTCAGCTCTGTCAGCGTTTCCCCGCGCCTCACGTAGTTGCCGGTGTGGTTGGAAAATTGCCGCAGAAGGTAAGTATACTGTGTTTTCTCCGTGCTGAAAATGGGACTTTCGTTGTAGACGACGAAATTGCGGACTTCGCTCGAAGCAGGGCAGTACACCGCCTCCGAGTCGTAGTTATATGCCAGAAACCGGTCGTTTTCGTCCTTCAGCAGAAGGACATGGCAGGGCGCTCCCCCAAAATTATCCAGGGAGACGTCCTCCACGTTGGTCAGCACAGCATTCTCCCCAAAATGCTCCGCGGCAAGCCGCGCCGCCTTCAGTTCGTCCTGCGCTGCTTTTACTTCCTCCGTGATGCTTCCCTGCCGCAGCACCAGATTCACCTGTTTCACTTCCGCCGCCGTCAGCTCTGTCCTGGTTTCTTCGCTGTTCACGTAGATGTCATTCTCACCGCTGGCATGGTTGGCCAATACCAGCAGAAGATAAAGGCACCGGTTCTCTTCCGCGCCCCAATCCGTGGTCCAAGCGTCGCTCTGATAGTTACAGACATCGTCCGAAGAGGGACAGTATACCTTCTCCGTATCGTAGCTGTAGGCCAGGAACTCGTCATCTGCGCTCTTCAGCAGAAGGACATGGCAGGGAATTCCATAAACAAAATCATTCACGGCGAAGTCCACCACGTCGGTCAGCGTGGTGTCTTCTCCCAGATACTCCGCAGCGAGCTGCGCCGCCCGCTCGCCGATCGTTATCTCCGCTTCCTCCTCGGCGTCTTCGGAAATTTTTCCCCGGCTCAGCGCCAGATTCACCTCTTCGATCTCCGACGGCGTCAGCTCGACCCGGGTTTCTTCCTGGCACCAGTAGTTGTCCATCAAGCCGTCGGCATGGCAGGCAAACGCGCTCAGGAGATTGAGACACCGGTTCTCCTCCGTGCTATAATCTTCGGTACCTTTCTGAACCTCGTCCGAAGAGGGGCAATACACCGTCTTCGTATCATAGCTGTACGCCAGAAACTCGTCATCTGCGCTTTTCAGCAGGAGGGCATGACAGGGAATTTCATCAACATAATCATCAATGGAGATGTCCACCACGTCGGTCAGCGCAGCGTCCTGCCGCAGGTACTCCACGGTGAGCCGTGCCGCCTGCAATTCCGCATCCGTCAGCGACGCCGCCTGCGCTTCTACCGCGGCGCGCCGCGCCGCTTGCATTTGTTCCTGTGCCGCTTTTTCTTTCTCCTGTATCGCCGTCCATTCCGCTGTGACGTCCGCGGGTATCTCGCCCCGGCTCAGCGCCAGATTCACCTGCTCGACTTCCTCTGCCGTCAGCACCGTCCGCGTTTCCCTGCTGTCCCACCAATAGTTGTCGGCACGGCAGGAAAACAGCCACAGGAGATAGCGGCACCGCCCCTCCTCCGTGCTCCAATCGTCGCCGCTGGGATTCCTTGCTTCGAAGGAAGAAAAACAATATACCGTCTCCGTATCGTAGCTGTACGCCAGATAACGGTCGTCTGCATCCCGCAGCATAAGGACATGGCACGGATTTCCATCAAAATCATCTACGGAGAAATCCACCACGTTGCTCAACGGGACACCCTGTCCCAGATGCTCTGCGGCAAGCTGCGCGGCGAACTGCGCCGTCCGCGCGCCCGCTGCGGCGCGCTGCGCCTTTTTCAGTTCTTCCCGCGCCGCCCTCGCTGCTTCCACAATGTCCGCGAGGTCTTCTCCTTCGGTCCGTTCCAAATTCTCTAAGGCCGACGGTGTTTCTTCCGCGGCGGGCTTGGCAGCATCGTCCGGCGATGCCACTTGGCTGCAGCCGGTCAGCAGCAGGCACAGGGCGCACAAAAGCGCCGCCGCGCGCACCGGCAGGGAGTACTTTCTCATCGATGAACCCCCTTATGTTCTCTGGTTTCTGATCCCTTTTTCACTCTCGCCCCTCGGCGGCATCGCAGAAAAAGTCGATACAAATATATGATATCGCGGCTGCACCGTCGCGGCAACACGCTTTGAACAAATCCTACTGAAAAAGTGCAGGATCGGCGGTTCTCTCAACGAGAGCCGTATTTTGCCCATCGGCTCTACGGCTTTCTTGCTTTTCGCTATCGGATATGCTATCGTAAAATACAACGCTGTCGAGTGTTGTCTTCTCTCGGCGGACACGCTCTGCCGAAAGGCAGAGCTATCTTTATAAGGAGGAATCCCATGACGGAACTGGAGATGATCGAACGCGCCAAAATGTACATGGACAAACTGGCGAACGGCATTAACCCTATCGACGATACGCTGGCTCCGGAGGAAGACATCATCAATAATGTCCGGCTGTCGAGATGCTTCTTTTTTGTGTCCGACGTGCTGCGCCGGGTGATTGAAAACGGCGGCACGGAGCCGGTAAAAGCGAAGAAAAGACCCACAAAGGTTCCTCTGAACATCCCGTTTGAGGCGAGAAGCCGGTTTTCTTATTCCGACAGCCCGATTTCCGCCAGCGAAATTGCGAAGCGCGTGAATGACCTGATCGAGGATGAACGAATGGAGAAGCTGACCTATTCGGGCATCGTTACCTGGCTCACGGAGATCGGAATGCTGGAGTGGGTTGTTTCCCCGGACGGAAAGAGAGCCAAGCTCCCGACAAGCACCGGCACGGAAAACGGAATACTGGTGGAAAATCGCGAAGGCGGCAACGGGCCGTATGAGGCGGTCGTTTATACCCGTGCGGCACAGCAGTTTCTTGTGGATAATCTCGACGCAATCCTCGCCGCGGAGAATCAACTGGCAGAAATGCAGGGAACGCCGTGGACAAAGGAGCAGGATGAGCGCCTGATCGAGCTCTACAACCAGTCCGTCCCGGTGACGGAGATCGCCGTCGCGCTCAAGCGGAGGACCTCCGCAATACACGCAAGACAGAAAAAACTGGGGCTGGAAGCGCGGTAAACGGCCTCAGGGAGGCTCCTTGCGATCTTTATATAGCGCAAAAAACGCCCTCGGAAAGGATCCATTTCCGAGGGCGCTTGGTCGGATTGATGCGGCTTGCGCGCAAGGGGAGCTTTTGCGTCGATCGGCAAATTGCTCGTAATTCGTTGAAAAAATGCGAGGTTTATGATAATATAATAAAGTGTATTGTGTTGCCGGTTTCAACGATTAACCGCCGGGAGACATCGAAAGTGAAGCCCAATCTAACGGCAATGAGAAGTCTTAAACGATTCTGCGAGAAGTACAATCTTCCGTAGGAAGATATAGAAAAAGAATGGTTTAACTGCTCGCAGGGGGAGTAATATGAAAACGGATGTGTGGGATCACAATGTTCCCGTTGAAAAGAGTTCCTATATTCAGGATGAGGAAATCACCTACTACAATGTTGAAAACTTTGAACTGGAGCCCGGAAAGCTTACGATGCTTGATTTGTTCTGTGGTGCGGGCGGATTTGCGGTAGGATGTTCCTGGGCGGGGTTTCAGTCTGTGTTTGGCGTGGATCATTTTGCGCCGGCCATGGGCACTTGGGCCGCGAATCACCCACATGCCATTGGGTGTCTCGGTGATATCAAAAAAGTTGATCCCGCTCATATTCATCAGCTTTTGCAAGAGAAAGGCGTTGAAAAGATCGACCTCATCACCGGCGGCGTTCCTTGTCAGGGTTTTTCTATTTCCAATCGCAAGCATAACGATAATGACGAAAGGAATTTCCTTTTTCTTGAATATATGCGGTTTGTCAAGGAGTTCATGCCGGACTACATTCTTCTCGAAAATGTTTCCGGCATGAGAAGTACCGCAGGGGGACAATTTGAGCAGAGCATCAAAGAATATATGTGGGATCTTGGATACGAGACTACCGTAGATTTTCTGAATGCCGTCGATTTTGGCGTGCCGCAGTATAGACAGCGGCTGCTGTTTGTTGGCGTACGAAAAGACTCAAACAAATCAAGACCGTTTGTGTTTCCTCAAGGCACGTTTACGCCGCAAACATACCGCACGGTTCACGATGCATTTTCCGATCTTCCGGCGCTCGGTGTCAGCGAAAAAAAGGACGAATATGCATGTCCTCCGCAGAATGAGTATCAAAGAACGCTGCGGGGAGAAGGGGCAATTTCCGCCATTGAAAAGCCGAAAATCCTTACCAATCATTCGGCGCCGAACCATCCGCAAAGCACCGTTGATTTGATAGCCGCCACGCCGCAGGGAAAGCCCATGTACGAAAAATTTAAGCAGCGTATCCGTCTTAGAGA
>CAVIVK010000061.1:5149-11090 GCA_963645975.1 Bifidobacteriaceae bacterium
GAAGACGCTCCCAGCCCCACGCAACTGGCCGGAGGGATTCGCCCCTCGTTTCAGTTTGGGCACCCAACAGAAGCAAGGGGGCTGAGCACAAGAGAACGCGCGAGGATTCAGAGCTTTCCCGATTCGTATGTGTTTAAGGGCGGGATTGTTCAAGAGAGAGTGCAGACCGGCAATGCCGTTCCGCCGCTTTTGATCTACAACGTTGCGAAACTCATAGCCGCCGATATACGGGAAAAGGATGGTAAGTAATGTACAGAGTATGGTATAGCACCGAAAGCTTTGCAGACTACATTATTGACCATACCGTTCTGTCAACAAAAACCGACGTTGTTAAGAACAGACTGTATGAGAGTGATGCCAGCAAACCGAGAAATTTCCATGCAATGCCCGACCATATAAGAAAAATCCTTTACCTGGATGCGTGCGATCTTATTGTAGAAAAAGATAATGAGCCCGTCTTTTCTATCGAGGTGACGACGGAAGCCGGAACGGGGCATAATTCTTTTCAACGTTTTGCCAGGATCGCCGCGTCGGTTGAAAATGGTGTTCCGGCGTTTTATATCTATCCCGAGGGCGTGATCGTCACAAGACGGGCGGGTACGGGGTTGCCCAAATGGGATAAGATCAACCCTTTGATTTTTAGAGCGCTTGAATCCGTTATGAGCATTTACCAGATTCCGGCCCTGCTGTACTACTTCCCGTCGGATATTGAGGCATTTGGGGATCAGCCGCAGCTTTCTCCGCATCTTCCGAATAAGGGATTGCGTTATGATCCGGATATCGTTACATACTCCGGCTGCCCTGACGCTACGGATCCAAGCATGGCGTCTATGTTTGATGCAATCAATGAAATTATTGATCTTACCGAAAAACACGGGGTTAATAATGCAAGAGAGAAGCTGCTCAGCAACTTGGTGATTCGTAACAGAAGAACCTATATGCAGGATCAGTTCGCACTTAAGGCCGGCGGCCGTAGCGCGGATGGAATGTCCCCGCTTTCTGCCGTAACCCGCGTGCGTACCGAGTATTTACTGAATTATCTCAGTCAATATGAGGATCAAAATTATCGTGTCGGCGAATTGCTCAGAGGACGTGAATACACGTCAATATATCAAATCAATGCTCAATTCCGGGGCGATCCGTATCCGGGAGCGCTTTCTGCCATCGACTATCTCAAATGTCGGGAAGGAAAGACATTTGAAGATCGGCGGGATAATCTGGTAATGGCGTTTGGGAAACTTGCCGTCGATGAAAGCAACCATAGCTTGACTATCAACGACATACACGGCTCAACCATTGCGGATTTCTTTCGGGATGTTCAAAACAGCGCAAGCCACAACTTGCTTGTCAAAAATTACAAGGATCTTGCAAACTACGAAATTCCCAGATACCTGATGCAAGTCCGGTATGGTTCGACATATTCCAAGGTGAAACACATTCGGGTGTTTTCGTATTTTGCTGATGCGATTTTGTTCCCGGATGGCGCTGTTTGGAGAGACGCCTGATGCGAGAAGAGCAAGTTACCAAAAGCATCTTGCGATGGCTTTCAGAAAACCGGTGGCAAATTGTCTGTTTCGATTTTCCGCAAAGCGGAACGGGAGTTTTTCTTCATCCAAATGGTTCGACAGAGAAAAACAAAGATACAATCAACCCGGATATTGTAGCGGTAAAAGGAACCGACGGTATTTTCTTTGAAAACAAAGACCGCTTTTACCGCAAGGATTACGAAAAGCAAAATAAGCTCATTATGGATAATCCATATACGGACGATATCCAAAAGCTTTTGCTGCCATACAATATACAGCACATTTATTACGGCATCGGCTTGCCTACAGCGGCGCATAACAAACGCGCCGTTGCGGCAACGGGTCTTGTGGATTTCGTAATAGGGGTGAACATGGATTATACGATTTCTGTTTTATATGCTGCCAGCAACGGCATCCGCAACATGCTGCAATAAAACAAAAATTTCTGTGCTCGCCCAGAGAAGCATCCGCATCGCAAAGAATGATCTGCCGGGAGACAAACCCGGCAGATCATTCTATACGTGCATACGGTGCTCCCCCCATAAGTCAACCGCGCCCCGGCAGTTTTGCCGGGGCGCGATTTAAAAAATTCTTGTGATTATTTTTTGTTTCCGAAGCACTCGTCGTAGTGCGCAAGCGCACTTTTGATGATCTCCACGGCGGCTTCGCGGCCGTTTACATCGCCCGCGACAGCTTCCTTTCCCTCCAGCGCTTTGTAGACGGTGAAAAAGTGCGCCATCTCGTCGAACGTGTGGTCGGGCAGATCCATAATGTCGCGGTATTTGTTGTAGCTCGGGTCGGAGAAGGGGATGGCGATGATCTTCTCGTCGTTCTTGCCGCCGTCGAGCATGGAGATGTACCCGATGGGGTAGCACCGCACGAGCGTGAGCGGATCGAGCACCTCGGAGCAGAGCACGAGCACGTCGAGCGGGTCGCCGTCGTCGCCGTAGCTGCGGGGGATGAAGCCGTAGTTGGCGGGGTAGTGGGTCGATGTATACAGAATGCGGTCGAGAATGATCAGGCCGGTCTGCTTATCCAGTTCGTATTTCTTCTTGCTGCCCTTGGGGATCTCGATCACGGCGAGAAAATCCTCCGGCTGGATGCGGGCGGGGTCAATATCGTGCCAGACGTTCATGGCGTTACCTCCGGGAAAGTAGTGCCGCGCTGCGGCGGGATTGGATTATATCACGAAGGTGTCCGTTTTTCAACACGCCAAAAAAGTTCTTCGCCCGTTATTCCTCAAAAAATATCCCGGCGTCCTGCCGAAGGGCAAGATTGCATTCCGCCTCTGCGCACTTGGTGATGCCGGCGATGACCGGACAGGCGGCGTGAACGGGGAAATGCTCCGCGGCGTAGGTGTAAAACGGCCCGGTGCCCGGCTTGATAAGGCAGACGTCAAAGGCGCTGAACGTGCTGCCGAGAGCCTTCATCATCTCCTGCACAGCGCCGCAGCCGCTCGCCACGCGCAGCCGTACCGTATAGTCCTCCGTGGCCTCCGCCTCTGCGATCGCCGTAAAGCCGCAGATGCCTGGCTCAATGCGTACCTTTGTCATGGGTGTTCCTCCCGTCCTTTTTCCCCTATTATATTGCGGCGGTCGGGCAGCGTCTGGAGGTATCCGGCGCTTTTTTGGTACGATATTTGTCAATGTTTCCCGCGCACGCGCTTGTTTTTCCGGGAGGCCTGTGTTACTATGATCCTGCAACGCAATTCAATACCGACAGGAGCAAGTGTAAAGGATGCAATTTTGCCTTTTGGTAAAAATGCACCCTCCATTTTGGCATCCTTTGGACTTGCTCGAATGAATTGCGTTGCGGCAATCGAGGCTCTGCATTTTTCGGTGCGCGGCTTCGGCTGCGCACCTTTTTATTTTGGAGGAAAGAAAGATGAAAAAAGCCCTCGTTCTCCTGCTTGCCCTCTGCATGATGCTGACGCTCTGCGCCTGCGGTGACGCCAGCGAAAAGGAATTTGAAGCCGCGAAAGCCCTGTACGACGCCGGGGACTACGAAAACGCCATTGAAGCGCTGCAAAGCCTCAACCATTATGCGGAGATCACCGACATGATCGAAGACGCGCAGAAGCAACTTGCCGTGGAAAATAACGGATTTCTGTTTACGACGTGGAAGGGCATAGCGTATGAATCGACCCTGGCCTTCTTTGAAGACGGCACCTGCGATGTGAATGGGTCTCCCGTGCAATACAGCACGGAAAATGACAAAGTTACGGTGGCCGGTATCCTCCTGGACATCACGCAGGAGGACGGCATATACCTCCTTAACGGATTGGGCGTTGATGACTATGTCCGGGAAGAGGACTATGACCGGTTCATCGCAGAACACATGGTGGAACTGACGCTGGACAATTATCTTGATTATTACGAATGGGACGAGAACCGGTGGGAAAGAAAAGACGCTTATGGTAATGTCTGCGATCTTCAAATCGACCATAAGCTAAAACTGAAGGCTGCCTATGAAGATCGGGTACTTGAGTCCCTTTCCGAAATTGAAGTCGGCTATACCTGGGAATCTTTGAAATATTACGGGAATAATATGCAAATCGACTTTGAAACGTTGGAGTATTCCGGCGGATATCCCGAGTCCTTCACCTATAGCGAAACGGGAACGTCTGTATTTTCCCCGGCTTGCTTCTCGGAAAACTACTTTCTTGATGAAAATAGTTACGGCATGGTATCTATTTATACTGCTCCGGAGATCGTCCGCGTGGAAGGCCATCTTGTCATTCGATAACGCGCAATAATACAGCAAAAAGGCTAACGGAAAATTCCGTTAGCCTTTTTCGTATACAGAACAGATTACTTGCCGAAGTAGCGGTTCAGCAGACCCTCGAAGGCCTTGCCATGACGGGCCTCGTCACGAGCCATTTCGTGCACGGTGTCGTGGATGGCGTCAAGGTTGTACTTCTTCGCGAGCTTCGCGAGCTCGAACTTGCCGGCGGTGGCGCCGTTCTCGGCGTCAACGCGCATTTCCAGATTCTTCTTCGTGGACGTCGTCACGACCTCGCCGAGGAGCTCGGCAAACTTCGCGGCGTGCTCGGCCTCTTCCAGCGCGGCTTTCTCCCAGTAGAGGCCGATTTCCGGATAGCCCTCGCGGTGTGCGACGCGGGACATGGCCAGATACATGCCGACCTCGCTGCACTCGCCCTCGAAGTTGGCGCGCAGACCGGAGATGATCTCCTCCTGCACCTCGGCGGGAACGTCCGCGCCGAACACCTTGCCGACGCCGACGACATGCTCCGCCGCCCAGGTCTTTTCCTCCGCCTGCAGCTTGAACTTGCCGCTGGGGACATGGCACACCGGGCACTCCGCCGGGGGCTCTTCGCCTTCATGAACATAACCGCAAACCGGGCAAACCCACTTTTTCACAATAAGATCCTCCATCAAATCAATTTTTCTCTTTGTTTTCTTTGTTGTTTTCTTTATGATCGTCCGCTGCGCAGCAGCGGCAGATGCCGTAAAATGTCAGAGCCCAGGAGCGAACCTCGCCGGGCATCTCGCCGGTGACGAGCGTTTCAGGCAGTACTGCGTCCACATCGTCCACGCGGCCGCACCTCTCGCAGATGAAGTGCGCGTGGGGGTGCGTCCGGCCGTCGAACCGCTCCTGCCCCGCGACCGTGGCAACGCTCATCGCCTTGCCCTCCTCGCGGAAGAGCGCGAGATTGCGGTACACCGTGCCGAGCGAGAGATCCGGGATGTCCGGCTTGAGCCGCCGGTAGATCTCCTCCGCGCTTGGGTGATCGTACGATGCGAGCAGTATCTCGCGGATCGCGTCGCGCTTTTTGCTTTGCCGCCGGGTGCTTTCCATGGGGTTCTCCTTCGCTGTGGGACTTCATAATCAATAATAATTATTGTTACTGTTAATATAGCAGCCCGTTCCCAAATTGTCAATAGGGTTTTGAAGAAAATTTGCCCGCCGTTTTTCCGGCGGGCAATTCATTCAAATAGGAGCAATGGAAGCGGAGAGCTCCGATGGCTGGAGCGTCCAGTACTGCGCGCCCCAATGCGCAAAATCCCATTTTTCCATATAGGCGTTGCATTCGTAGTCTAGGAATAGCCGCCTTTTCCTTTCCCAAGGAGCTTGATCACGGCATATTCCGCATCGTTTACCGTCAATGTGTCATGCATAAGGTGACTCCCGTTCCATATCCCGACGCAGCTCACAGTAGTAGTTGATACCGGCCAGACGCGCCTGCCGGCACAGGTCTCGGGTCTGGAGCTTATACGGTCTGCCATCTTTGAGGAAGTGCGTTCCGCATTGGCGGAACTCGAAATTGACTTGCTTTCGGATGCATTGTTCCCGGATGTCCAGCACCCAGTCATAGTCTAGAGGTCGTGCGTCCCGGCCTGACTCTCCGCCGACAACGACCAGCTCCACGCCGTCCAAGTACGGCTCTAAATTCA
>CAVIVK010000062.1:0-3788 GCA_963645975.1 Bifidobacteriaceae bacterium
AGGACTATGCCCAGCTCGAAAACGGCGTAGGCATGCTGCGTCTGCTCGAAACGGAATTCGATCTCGCGCTCTCGCTCGAAGATGCGTCCGACCGGAAAGATACGCCGCGCTTTACCATCGTCACCGGCAAAGCCGCTGAGCCGTATCTCCGCGCGCTTGTGGAAAAGGCCGGGGCAAACGGCACGGTCTACGGCATCCCGAACGACTTTTTCGGCCACACCATCGAAGTCGCCGGGCTGCTCACCGGGCGGGACATTCTCCGCCATCTCCGAGAAAAAGAACTCGGCGAGCGGGTATATATCCCCAAAACGATGCTGCGCCACAACGAGGGCGTATTTCTTGACGATCTCACGCCCGAAGATCTCTCGCGTGAGCTCGGCGTGCCGGTCATCCCGCTCGAGGTGGACGGCGCGGAGCTGCTCGCCGCGATGCGCTTTGAAGAACTTTAACACCCCCGAAAGGAGGATTTTCCTATGGCTAAACGACCCCTTGTCGCGATCGTCGGCCGCCCCAACGTGGGCAAATCCCTGCTTTTCAACCGTCTGTGCGGGAAGCGTCTCTCCATCGTGGAGGACACCCCCGGCGTGACGCGCGACCGTCTGTACGCCGAGTGCGAATGGGCAGGCCGCACCTTTGATATCGTCGATACCGGCGGCATCGAGCCGACGGCGGACAGCGAGATCCTGCTCTTTATGCGCGAGCAGGCGGAGATCGCTATCAACTCCGCGGACGTGATCGTGTTC
Source organism: Bifidobacteriaceae bacterium (assembly GCA_963645975.1). Lineage (GTDB taxonomy): Bacteria > Bacillota > Clostridia > Oscillospirales > Oscillospiraceae > Apopatocola. The sequence goes on from CAVIVK010000062.1 coordinate 744, forward strand.
GTGACCGAGATCGGCACCGGCGTCACCGCCGCCGATCAGGAGGTCGCCGCGATGCTCAAGCGCTCGCACAAGCCGGTCGTGCTGTGCGTGAACAAGATGGACTCCGTCGGTCAGGTCGACCCCGGCATTTACGAGTTCTACTCGCTCGGTCTCGGCGACCCGATCGCGCTCTCGGCCATCCACGGCCACGGCACGGATGAAATGCTCGATGCCTGCATTGAGAACTTCCCGCCCGAGGAAGAGGGCGAGGAAGAGGACGATCTTATCCGCGTCGCCGTCATCGGCAAGCCGAACGTCGGCAAGTCCTCGCTCGTCAATCTCGTGCTCGGGGAAAACCGCGTCATCGTCGCGGACATGGCCGGCACGACGCGCGACGCCGTGGACACGCGCCTCGAAAACAAATACGGCAAGTATATCTTCATCGACACCGCCGGCATCCGCCGCAAGTCCAAGGTGGACGACCGGATCGAGAAATTTTCCGTTATGCGCGCACAGCTTGCCATTGAGCGCGCAGACGTATGCCTCATCATGATCGACGCGCGCGAGGGCGTCACGGAGCAGGATACCAAGATCGCCGGTCTTGCCCACGAAGCGGGCAAGGCGAGCATCATTGTGGTGAACAAGTGGGATCTTGTCGAGAAGGACACCCACACGATGGACAAGATGCGCAAGGACGTTTACCGCGATCTCTCGTTCATGACGTATGCGCCCGTCCTCTTCATCTCTGCGCTCACCGGTCAGCGCACCGAGCGCATTTTTGAGCTTGTGAACTTCGTAAACGATCAGAGCTCCATGCGCATCACGACCGGCCTTCTCAACGACGTGCTCGCCGACGCGCAGGCGCGCGTGCAGCCGCCGTCCGACAAAGGACGCCGCCTGAAAATCTATTATATGACCCAGACAGGCACTCGCCCGCCGCACTTCGTCATCTTCTGCAACAGCCGCGAGCTCTTCCACTTCTCCTATCAGCGGTACATCGAAAATCAGATCCGCTCAACGTTCGGCTTGGAGGGCACGCCCATCCGCATCACTATCCGGCAGAAGGGCGACCGCGAGGATAACTAAAAAAGTGAAAAAATCTCCGTGCGCGGCAAAGTCGCTCTTGACTTTGCCGCGCGCATTTGCTATAGTAGACAAGCTGAATTGAATAGATTTCAGTTTGACCGCTATGGAGAAGTCGCGTAGCCCGGTCGAGCGCGCACGATTGGAAATCGTGTATACCCCATAAGGGTATCGAGGGTTCGAATCCCTCCTTCTCCGCCATAAGTCCACCGTAATTTTGAAAATTACGGTGGACATTTTCTTGCTCTGTAAATATAGCCAATCATGATTGGAAGAGGGGCGTGTATGGATATTTCTTTTTATCAGGAAAGCCAAAAGTTCAATTACAGAGCGTGTGCAATAATACTTTCGGTGAACAAAATTCTGGCAATGCACGACGAGCGTTCACCGTACTTTTACCTTCCGGGCGGAAGGGTTACGTTGGGCGAAACAGCCGAGCAGGCGGTGGTACGGGAAGTTCGGGAAGAACTTGGCGTAACTTTGAAGATCGCCCGCCCATTGTGGCTGAATCAGGCATTTTTCACGGAAGATGTTGATGGTATCCGTTATCATGAACTGTGTATTTACTTTTTGATGGATATCTCAAATACAGATTTATCGGAAAGAAGCGGCAGCTTTACTCTGACGGAAGGTAAACATACACATACATTTGAATGGTTAGCGTTTGACCGATTGAAGGACGAATACTTTTATCCAAACTTTTTAAAAAAAGAAATCTTTCATCTTCCGAAGGCGTTTACCATTCGTACAGAAAGGGAGACATCACCGTGAAAATCGGATTAGCTTCCTATGAATGCCGGATGAATGACACCAGCTTCAACCTTGACCAAATCGAAAAAGCGATCACGGCAGCGAAAGATGCTGACCTGGTGTGCTTTGGTGAAGCCTTTCTTCAGGGGTTTGCGGCTGTTACATCGGATTATGCCGTGGATATAAAAATGACCGTGGAACAAAACTCCGCGCCCATGGTAAGAATTCGGACGCTGTCTCAGGAATACCACAAAGCCATCATGGTCGGATATATCGAAAAAGATGGGCAGGATATCTACTCCTCCTATGCGCTGATAGAAAACGGCAGCACGATCCACAACTACCGCAGGATCAGCAAGAATTGGAAGGACTACAAAATCACGAATGATAACTACAGAGAAGGAACCGATACGGTGCCGTTTCTCTTTCACGGCACGGAAATGAATATTGCGCTGTGCGGTGACCTGTGGATTTTTCCGGAATCCTTCCGATCCAGCGGGCTGCTGATCTGGCCGGTTTATGTGAATTTTGATCTGGACGAAAACGAATCCGACGAATATGCAAAGCAGGCAGCTAAAGCATGTGAGAAAACGCTGTTGGTAAACCCATTGTCCAACGATCCCCTTAGCCGGGGAGGCGCGTTCTTCTTTAAGAACGGCAAAGTGGAAAAGAGCCTCGATCTTGCCAAAGAAGGGGTATTGATTGTTGAAGTATAGTTAATGACCACAGCAAGGAGGATCGCGCAATGGACAAAGCCTATTTAAGAGAGATTTTTGATAAATACTGCAAAAAGCTGCGGATCGTCCCGGCGTGGGATGTGAAGCTGGAGTTTGTGGAGGATCCCGCCTGGCGCAAGACCGGCGATTTCAAGGTAGACTGTGACGACAGAAAAGCCGTTTTTCTGCTGAACACGGCCAATCCCAAGCAGGAGAATCTGGAAGAAGTCATTGTGCATGAGCTGATGCATCTCAAAATGTACCCGCTCGACCAGGTGACGGAATCGCTTATCACAAGCACCTTTGAAGAGGGCACACCGGCAAGCAATTTTGCTTACCGGCAGTTTTTCACCACGCTGGAGCAGACGGTGGAAGAGCTCGCAAAGTGCTTTCTTCTGGAGTTTGGCGATAATAAAGAGTTCTCGTATGGTCGCTGCGAAGGGCTCAAATCCTTCAACGATCTCTACGACGGGTTGAAAAATCTGGACTGACAGGCAGCTTTCGACATCTATAACGA
>CAVIVK010000063.1:0-2089 GCA_963645975.1 Bifidobacteriaceae bacterium
ATTCTCTGGAGCAGCTCTATTATAAAACCGGTTTCATCGGCGCGGCGTTTCTTCTCAACGGCTGCCTCCTGTATGTTTCCGACCGGATCGTTCCGGGGCACGGAAACGAGCGCACGATGCGCATCCGCGATGCGCTGTTGATCGGCTGCGCGCAGGCCGTCGCCACCATTCCCGGCATTTCCCGCTCCGGCAGCACGATCACCGCCGGTATCGCCACCGGGCAGTCTCGCCCCTTTGCGATGAAGTATTCGCTGCTCATGAGCATTCCTGCCGTGCTCGGCGCAAATCTTCTTTCGCTCATCAAGGCGCTCAAGGCGGGAGTGGACTGGTCCAACTTCCCGGCATATCTCGTCGGCATGATCGTTTCGATCGTTGTCGGTTACTTCAGCATCATCCTTTTGCAGCGGCTGCTGAAAAAAGGAAAATTCGGTAATTTTGCCTATTACATGTGGGGCATCGGCGCGTTCACGCTCATCGCCTCGCTTTTCTGAGGAGAACGTTATGGCGCAATCGAAATCCGCGTCCGGAGCAAAAAAGAATACATCCGCCAAAGCTAGAGCCAAAAAGCCGATCCGCCGCGAGGTCGGCTCGGTTGTGTGTCTGGCGCTTGGCCTCTTTACGCTGATCGGCTATTTTGTCAAAGACTATTGGCTGATCGACTGGCTGTGCCTGTATGTCTTTAAGGGGCTTTTCGGCTGGGGCTTTCTTCTTGTGCCGCCGTGCTTTCTGTGGGCGGCGGTCATCCTCGGCTTTCACCGCGGCCGCCCCGTAGCCGGACGGATCGTTGCTCTTTCGTTCATCCCGCTTCTCTTTGGCGCTGCCGTGCATCTGTTGGCGTGCAAGGTCGATTACGGATTTGACTGGCTTTCCATCCGCAGCTTGTATTATGGCGGCATGAATCTGGAGACCGGCGGCGTCGTTTCGGGGCTGCTGTCTATTTTCCTGGAACGTGCCGTGAGCGTATACGGCGCGCTGCCGGTGTTCATCATCGCGCTTTTCAGCGTGGTATGCGTTGCAGCGAAGATATCTCTGCGCCAGACGGTGGAGGATATGAAGAGCCGTCCGCGCGCAGAGTATGAGCCGATGCCCGAGCCCGTCCCGGAAAAGCCCCGGACGAAAAAGGAGCGCGGCGCACAGCGCGAACGTGCGCAGGAGCTTCCCGCTCCGGAGATATTCTCTGTTCCGGAACCGTCGAGTGCCCCGGTACAGCCGCAGGAGGAGCCCTCCGGCGGCATATTCTCCCGCCGCCGGAAGAAGGCGGCGATCGATATCCCCATGGAAGACGAACCCTTGCCGGAAGAGCCGATCCCGGATATGCCGCAGGGCATTCTCTATCAGGGACAGCCGGACATGGCGGCGGTGGCGGACTGCATTCGCCGCGGCGAGGAAAAGCGCGCCAAGACTCGCCGAACGCCCGAAAAGGAGCCTTTCATCGAGGATGCAGCTCCGGTCGAAGAAGAGCCGTTCATCGAGGATGCTTCCCTCGCCGAAGAGCTTTCCATGGAGGACGGCTCCGCCGAAATCGGCATCGATACCGTGCGCGAGCCGGTGCCGTTTGTAAAGCCGGAAAAGCTCCGCCGCGAGGATGTAGATGCCGCCGCGGACGAGATTGCGCAGACGATTGAGGAAACGGAACAGACGCCGGAATATCAGTATCCGCCCGTAACACTCCTTCATGCCGGAGACGGCATCACGTCTGACAGCCGGGAAGAGGTCACACTCAATCGGGAGCGGCTGGAAACGACGCTCCACAGCTTCGGCATCGGCGCTTCGGTGACGGAGATCACCCGCGGTCCGACGGTCACGCGCTATGATCTCGAGCTGGAAGCCGGTGTGAAGCTCAATAAGCTCACCAACCTTGCCGGTGATCTGGCTCTCTCGCTCGGCGTTGTCAGCGTGCGCATCGCCCCCATCCCCGACAAGATCTCCACGGTCGGCGTCGAGGTGCCGAACAAGATCATCAGCACCGTGTACCTGCGCGACATTATCGATTCCCCGGCCTTCCAGAACGCTGCCTCCAAGCTCAGTTTTGCCATCGGCAAGGACATCGGCGGAAACTGCATCGTCGGCAATATTGCAAAGCTCCCGC
>CAVIVK010000064.1:0-6135 GCA_963645975.1 Bifidobacteriaceae bacterium
GAAGATACAGCCCGGAGGCACTGCCGCCGAAGGGATTGTACGTGATGTTCACATACTCGCCCTCGCGCACAGGCGTGTCCTCATCGAGATACACGGTGAAGGGATAGAGCGAGGCGTTGCTGTTGCCCTGGCTCCAATGATAGTAGTCGCCGTTCTCCTCGACCGGGTATTCGGAAATGCTGACGATCTCCGCCTCGGTCTGGGAATACGTCTGCCACGACATCACGGTGACCGTGTCGCCGACATGGAGCGTTTCCAGCTCCGTTTCACTCATCGCGCCGGTGACATAGTATCCGCCGCCGCCGGAAATGAGCACCGCCGGGAGCTGTTCCTCGCGCGCCTGGTCCGGGCTGCGGATCGTTTTTACCACGCCGTCGATCTTGCTGTAGACCACGCCGTTGTTGATCTCAAACTCCAGCGTTTCGTATTCGAGCCGCGCCTTTTTAAGATCAAGCTCCGTCTGGTAGATCTTCTCCTGCGCTTCGCGGCGCATGGCGATGAGTTCATTGTAGGTGTAGCTCGGCGTCGTGTCGATGTAGGTGTCGCCGCCGTCATCGATATCGCCGCCGTCGTCCGGCGCTGTGCCGTCATCGAAGCTGCCGTAGGCCTCATCCACCTTGAAGGCCACCGTCCCGTCGCTCTGGCGGACGAACACCATGCCCCAGCTGCGGAGGATGTCGCCGTCCGGGGAATCGCCGTCGTGGACCTCAAAGACAACATACGCCGTGCTGCCGCCCGCTTTTGTCAGGAGCGAATCTATAAAGGCGCTGTCATAGGCACAGTCATCGCTCCAGATATAAAAGAACGGGCTGTCCTTCGTGCCGTCGCCGCCGCGGAAATACGGCACTTCCACCGGCGTGAGCGGCGGCGTATCCGGCTCCTCGTCGGGGAGCGGGTCGGGCTGCGGGACGTACAGGCGGTAATTGTTCACTTTGACGAGATTGGCATTGGCCTCGTCGAGTGCAAGCTCCAGCTTCTGCACGGAAATTCTCGCGCGCTCCAGCTGCAAATCGGTGAGCGTCGTATCGTAGGAGAGGATCGGATCGCCGACTTTCACGGTGTCGCCCTCGTGTACGTAATACTTCGTGATCTTCTGCGTTTCGGACACATAGATCGACTGCATTTTATCGGGCTTGACAAGTCCCTGCGTTTCCGCCTGATCGTCGGCATAATTCGTGCAGAAATCCATGACCGGATAGACCTTCACCTTGCCGCCGCTGCCGCGGACGAGGAGCAGTATGCCGTATACCCCGCCGCCGACGAGCGCGACGATCAGCACCGCGGCGATCGTCCGGCGCAGCCACTCCGGCAGGTTACTGAGAAACGTTATCTTCCCCTTTTTCATCCGCTGCGCCTCCTTTCGTCATATCGTACCGGTGCTTGTCCTCGTCGCCGCGGATCAGTTCGCCGTCGAGAATGCGGTGGGTCTTTTTCGCGCAGTCGGCAATGTCCTGCGCGTGGGTGATGAGCACGACCGTTGTTCCCTTCGCGTTCAGCTCACCGAAGATCTGCATGACCTGGCGGCCGGAAGCGGAGTCCAGCGCGCCGGTCGGCTCGTCCGCAAGCAGAATGCGCGGCTTTGCGATCATCGCGCGGGCGATCGCCACGCGCTGGCATTGGCCGCCGGAGAGCTGGTTCGGGTAAAAGTCCATGCGCTCTTCGAGTCCCACGCTCGCGAGCGCTTCGGCGGCGCGGTCACGCCGTTCGCGGCGCGGCACGTTCGCGTAGAGAAGCGGCAGCGCAACATTATCGAGCGCCGTGAGCTTCGGCAGAAGATAGAAGCTCTGGAACACGAACCCGATCATCTGGTTTCGTATATCGGCGAGCCGGTCATCCGAGGCTGAGGACACGTCCTCCCCGGCCAGAACATACGTGCCGGAGGTCGGCGTGTCGAGACAGCCGATGATGTTCATGAGCGTTGTTTTGCCGGAGCCGGAGGGGCCCATAATGGCAAGATAATCCCCGTCGTCGATCTCGAGAGAAATATTCTTGAGGATGTGTACAACGTCCTTGCCCTGGGGATAATCCTTGCAGATATTGCGCATTTCCAGAAGCATTACGCCACGCTCCCCTCCGCATTCGCCGCGGCATCCTCCGCGGGAGCGTCCTCCGGCAAGGCGGCGTCATCGGCCGCCGGAGCATTCTCCGGTACAGCGCCGTCTTCCGCCGGAGCGTCGATCTCGCCCGGGTCGCCGAAGAGCGAGGCATCCGGCTCTTCCACGAACGCGTCACCGTCGGAGGCGTCGCCGCCGGAAGCATAGTATCCGCCATCCATAATGGCAAAGCCGCCCGCGTTGCCGCCGGAGACGTAGCCGGAGGTATCCTCATAAACCTGCGTGTGCATACCGGCGGAAAGGCCGTCCATCGGGAAGGCGATATAATCGCTCTCCTTCAGGCCGGAGAGGATCTGGTACTCGCCCCGCTCGGCGTCATAGTTGCCAAGGGACACGCTGCGCTTTTCGAGCCGGTCGCGCCCATTCGCCGCCCAGACATAGGGCGAGGAATCGGCGTCCACAATATAATACTCCGGCAGCCAGAGTCCCTCGCGGACCTCCTGCTGGCCGTAGTCCGGCTCAATGTACACGTGCTGGCCGAGAATGAGGCCGGTCACGTCGTTGAGCTTCACATAGAACGGGTACTTGGACGAGCTCGTCATCTCGTCGGTGGCACCGCCGTAGTAGTAGCGGTTGTTGTTATCCTGCACCTTGGTCTCCCAGTCGATGCTCTCGAGCACGCCGCTCCATGTAACGCTCTCGTCAAGACGCGAGCGGACAAGAACGTTCATCCCCTCGGAAAGCGTTCCGACGTTCAGCTCGTTGATCGTTCCTTTGACCTGATAGGTCGTCATGTCCATGATGGTGATATAAGCGTCGCTGCTGCCCGTATCGCCGTAGCCGGAGGTGTCGTCTGAATCCTTGACGCTCATCACGCGGCCGGAGATCGGGGCGCGGACGTCGGTATCTTCGAGAGCCTCCTGCAAATTCTCGATCTCACGTTCCTTGAGACCTTTATTGTAGGTTGCTTCACGCACGTTCGCCTGCAGCTCCTGGATCTGCAGCGAGTACGTGAGCTGCTGCGCCGCAGGGGCGGCGTCGCGCTGGCGCTCGAGATTGGGGATATCCTCCTCGGCGTTGGAGATCGTGTTCTCGTAGCCTTCGAGTTCGAGCAGGAGCTTGCTGAGCTGGAGCTCCATGGCCTCGTTGTCGTAGCAGAAGAGCACGTCGCCCTCGGTGACGAAGTCCCCTTCCTGCACATAGGTCTCGAGAACCGTTTTGTCCCCCTTTTTGACCGTTGCCGTCTCGCCCGAGACGACAAGGCCGGCATACCGGTTCACCAGACCCACAGCGCCCTGCGATGTGATGTCCGATACCTTCTGGACGGTGACGGCGTCCTCGGCATTGCCGCCGCAGCCGGTCATAACGCCGAGCAGCAGGCATGCGCCGAGGAGAATGGCAAGCAGCTTTTTCATGTATGTTCCTCCTGTACTTTCAGGATGTATTGCTATATCTATGACGCAGCCCGGCGGGGAAAAGTTCGCTCTTCCCCGCCGGATGCAGTGAAAATAAAAGCGATTGCATTTTACCACAAAAATGCTATAGTGGATATACGAAAAATAACGTCGAAAACGGAGGTATTCCCATGATGACCTGCAAAGAAAGATTTCTCAAATACATCGCTGTGTCCACCGCGTCGGACGAAACCAGCACCGAAAGCCCGTCCACATCCCGGCAGCTCGAGCTCTCGCGCCGTCTCGCGGAGGAAATGCTCTCTCTGGGTCTGAAGAATGTCCACATGGACAGCTGCGGCAACGCCATCGGCACGCTTCCCGCCACGGAGGGCGTCAAGGCCGGGACGCTTGCGCTCATCGCGCACGTGGACACCTCGCCCGACGCGAGCGGCGAGGGCGTGAACGCCCGCGAGGTGCTCTATACCGGAGAGGACATTGAGCTCGGTCATGGCGTCGTGCTTTCGGAAAAGCAGTTTCCCGCCATGAAAGATGTGCGCGGGCAGATGCTGCTCGTAACGGACGGCTCCACGCTCCTCGGCGCAGACGACAAGGCCGGCGTCGCCGAGATCATGACGGCGGTGGAAAAGCTCATCGCCTCCGGCGCGCCGCACGGCGAGCTGCGCATCGTGTTCACGACCGACGAGGAGGTCGGCCGCGGCACGGAGGGGCTGGATGTTAAGGACCTTGCATGCGACTGGGGCTATACCGTAGACGGCGGCGAGCTCGGCGTATACGAATACGAAAACTTCAATGCCGCCGCGGCGCTCGTCCGCGTGCACGGCGTCGGCATCCATCCCGGCAGCGCAAAGAACATCATGAAAAACGCCGCGACCATCGCCATGAAGCTGCATGCTCTCCTCCCCGCCGATCAGGTGCCGGAAAAAACGGAGGGCTACGAGGGCTTCATCCATCTCACCGACATGTCCGGCGACGTGGTGGAAGCAGAGCTCCACTATATCATCCGCGACCACGACCGCGCTCTCTTTGAAGAGAAGAAGGCGCGCGTCCGCGCCGCCGTGGACGAGATCAACCGTCAGTACGGCGAGGGTACCGCCGAGGCAGACATCTCCGACACTTACTACAACATGCGCGAGAAGATTGAGCCGCACCGTCACCTTCTCGACCGCGCCGAAGCCGCTTACCGCGCCTGCGGCGTTGCGCCGCGCGCCGAGGCGATCCGCGGCGGAACGGACGGCGCCGTCCTCACGTGGATGGGCCTTCCCTGCCCGAATCTCTCGACCGGCGGCTGCAACTACCACGGCGTACATGAGTTTATCCCCGTGGACAGTCTCGCGGTCATGCCCGACGTGCTGCTGGAGATCATTGGCAGCTTTGTGGAAAACGCCTGATTACCGGAGGATATCATGTCCAAAACATCGATCCTCATTGCCAAGATCCTGGCGGTGCTCCTGCTTGCGGTGCTGCTGACGAGCGCAGCGCTCTCGCCGCGGTGGGCGGCAAGGCCGGAGGATGTGCGCGTCGCAGCGCCGACACCGCTCCCGACGGCAGAGCCGACGCCGGAACCGACGCCGACGCCCTCTCCCACGCCGGAACCGACGGCAACTCCAACGCCCTCGCCGACGCCTACCCCGGAGCCGACGCCGATTGAATATACGATCTCCATGGTGGGCGACTGCACGCTCGCGAGCTATCCCGAGGCACGCTACTACGCCAACTCCTTTGAAAACGTCGTCGGCACGAACTGGGCGTACCCCTTCTCCAATGTGCTTGACGTGACGGGAAACGACGACATGACGATTGTGAATCTCGAGTGCAGCATTTCCGATCTCTCCGCCGGGTCTGCCTCCACGTTCTCGTTCCTTGCGCCAAAGGCCGCGACGGACATTCTCACGCTCGGCAGCGTGGAGTTTGCCACGACTGCGAATAATCACGCCATGGACTTCGGCCAGCAGGTCTACGACGACACGCTCGCCAATCTCGATGATGCCGGCATCGGCCACTGCGGCGAGGGCGAAGGAACGCTCTATACGACCGAAAGCGGTTTGACCGTCGGCGTGTACGCCGTCTATAGCTGGCATACGCCGAGCGCCGAATCCGTCGCCGCGGGCGTGCGGGAGCTCAAGGACGCAGGCGCAGAAATCGTCGTTGTGAGCGCCCATTGGGGCAACGAGGCGAGTTACTATCAGAACGCCAACCAGGAAGAGGTAGGCCGCGCCGCGATCGACGCGGGCGCGAGCATCGTGTTCGGCCACGGGCCGCACCGTCTCGAGCCATTTGAAAAATACAACAACGGCATCATCTTCTACAGTCTCGGCAACTTTGTGTTCGGCGGCAACACCAATCCCGCCGACATGGACAGCGTGATCGCACAGGCGACCATCACCCGCGATCCGGACGGAACGCTCTATCTCTCCTCGTTCAATGTTCTGCCGTGCAGCATCAGCAGCAAGACAACAGAGAACGACTATTGCCCGACACTTTTTGAGCCCGGCACGGAGGAATACGACCGTGCCATGTCCAAAGTGGACGGCTCCTGGACGGGCGCAAACAACGTGATCGACTACTCGTTCATGCACCCCGACGAGGGTTAAAACGCACCGCAATGAAATATGCCGCCGAAACCGGTCTGGTTTCGGCGGCACAATTTTATGTTGGGTATATTACTT
>CAVIVK010000065.1:0-5879 GCA_963645975.1 Bifidobacteriaceae bacterium
CGCACAGAGTTGGCGCTCTCCCGCGCGCTCATGCGCTTGCCGGGCAGAATGTTGGCCGCGGGGCAGACCGTGCGCAGAATGTCGGCCGTTTTGCCCATGCCGCTGCCGCCGGAGGTGGCGAACGGGATCACCGTTTTGCCGGCAAAATCGTAGCTTTCGAGAAACGTTTCGATAATGCGCGGCGCCTGATACCACCAGATGGGGAAGCCGATAAACACGGTGTCGTACAGCGCCATATCCTCCACGCGGCTCGCGATGGCGGGACGGCTGTGCTCATCCTTCATTTCGATCGTGCTGCGGCTCTTCTTGTCCATCCAGTTGAGGTCGGCGGAGGTGTATGCCGTCTCGGGACGGATCTCAAAAAGGTCGCCGCCGGTCGCGTCGGCAAGCGTTTTGGCAAGCTTTGCCGTTTCACCGCTGGCGGAAAAATAAGCGATCAAGGTCTTTTTCATTTTTGGAACCCTCCTGACAGATAAGACTACCATTAACAGTAATGCGCTTTTCCGATCAAGTCAAGCGGACAAATGTGAATTTTTCGCCGCTGCCGGGGACTTTGCCTTGTGAGAGCAGGAACAGCGTGGTATAATAAATCAGTTATAGAATCCGTTTCAAAAAGGAGAGCGTTATGCCGGAATTTCATGTGGTAAGCGAATATTCGCCCGCGGGCGATCAGCCGCAGGCAATCGAAAAGCTCGCCGAGGGCGTTGCCGCGGGGCTGGACGAGCAGACGCTGCTTGGCGTCACCGGCTCCGGCAAAACGTACACAATGGCGAAGGTCATCGAGCGCGTGCAGAAGCCGACGCTCGTGCTCGCGCACAACAAAACGCTCGCCGCGCAGCTTTGCAGCGAGTTCAAGGAATTTTTCCCGGACAACGCCGTGGAGTACTTCGTCTCCTATTACGACTACTACCAGCCGGAGGCGTACATCCCGCACACGGACACCTATATTGAAAAGGACGCCTCTACAAACGAAGAGATCGACCGCCTGCGCCTTTCGGCGACGTTTTCGCTGCTCGAGCGGCGGGACGTGATCGTCGTGGCGTCGGTGAGCTGTATCTACGGTCTCGGCGAGCCGGACGATTTTGCCCGCATGGCGATTTCCCTCCGCCCCGGCAACAGCCTGCCGCAGGAGGAACTGATGAAAAAACTCATCGACTGCCGGTATGAGCGAAACGACATCGCCTTTGAGCGCAACATGTTCCGCGTGCGCGGCGACACGGTGGAGATCTTCCCGGCCTACTGGCGCGATAAGGCCATCCGCGTGGAGTACTTCGGCGACGAGATCGAGCGCATCAGCGAAATTAACCCGCTCACGGGCGCGGCGGTGCACACGCTCAGCCACACGGCCATTTATCCCGCAAGCCATTACGTGACGCCGCCGGAGAAAATGGCGCGCGCCGTGCAGGAGATCCGCCGCGAGTGTGACGAGCGGGTGAAGTTCTTCAAGGATCATGACAAGCCCCTTGAGGCCGAACGCATCGCGCAGCGCACAAACTTTGATATTGAGATGATCCAGGAGCTTGGCTACTGCTCCGGCGTGGAGAACTATTCACGCATCATCTCCGGCCGCCCGGTTGGCAGCGCGCCGATGACGCTGCTCGACTATTTTCCGAAGGACTTCCTCATGTTCATCGATGAATCGCATGTGACGCTGCCGCAGGTGCGCGCCATGTACCACGGTGACCGCGCGCGAAAGGAAGCGCTTGTGGAGTACGGCTTCCGTCTGCCGTCGGCTTTTGATAACCGCCCGCTCAAGTTTGAGGAATTCCAGCAGCGCGTCAACCAGGTCATATACGTTTCCGCAACGCCCGGCGAGTATGAGCGCACGCGCGCCGGGCAGATTGCCGAGCAGATCATCCGCCCGACGGGACTCACCGACCCGAAGATCGATGTGCGCCCCATCGAAGGCCAGATCGACGATCTTATCGCCGAGATCCACGCGCGCATCGAGCGCGGCGAGCGCACGCTCGTCACAACGCTCACCAAGCGCATGGCGGAGGACTTGACGGCATATCTCGGCAACGCCGGCATCAAAACGCGCTATATGCACCACGACGTCGGCGCGATGGAGCGCATGGAGATCATCCGCGATCTGCGCCGCGGCGAATTTGACGTGCTCGTCGGCATCAACCTCCTGCGCGAGGGGCTTGACCTTCCCGAAGTATCGCTCATCGCGATTCTCGACGCGGACAAGGAGGGCTTCCTCCGGAGCGAAACCTCGCTCATCCAGACGATCGGCCGCGCGGCGCGAAACGCCGAGGGCACAGTCATCATGTACGCCGACACGATCACGCCCTCCATGCGCGCCGCCATCGACGAGACCGAGCGCCGCCGCGCCATCCAGACGGCGTATAACGAAGCGCATGGTATCGTGCCGAAAACCATTAAGAAAAGCATCCGCGATCTTCTCGAGATCACCGGCCCCGCGGCAAAGGACGAGCGCGGCATGCGCATGACCGAGCGGGAACGGAAAGCCGAGATCGACCGGCTCGAAAAAGAAATGCGCAAGGCCGCGCAGATGCTCGAATACGAGTATGCCGCCGTGCTGCGCGACCAGATCATTCGTCTTCGCGGGGAGAAATAAAGAAACCATGGCAGAAAAGAACGTACAAAACGATTTTTCCAAGGGGAACATCCCCGCCGTCGTCATGCGCATGGCGCTGCCGCTCATTGCCGCGCAGCTCGTGAACGTGCTATACAACGTGGTCGACCGTATCTACATCGGCCACATCCCCAATGTCGGCAGCATGGCGCTCACGGGCGTCGGCATCGCGCTGCCGGTCATTTCGATCCTCTCGGCGTTCGTCGGGCTCTTCGGGCAGGGCGGAGCGCCGCTCTGCTCCATGGCGCGCGGCCGCGGCGATAACGATGAGGCTTCCCGCGTAATGGGCAACGCTTTTTCCATGCTGCTCATTTCCTCCGTTGTGCTCGGGCTGCTCACGTGGGTGTTTCTCGATCCGGTGATCAAGGTGTTTGCCGCGGGCAAGGAGGCGAGCGGATATGCGCGCGACTATCTTGCGGTGTATCTCATCGGGACAACGTTTTCGTTCGTGTCCCTCGGCATGAACGTGTACATCAACGCCCAGGGCTTTGCCACGCGCGGCATGCTCACGGTGCTGCTCGGCGCAATCGCCAACATTGTTCTTGACCCGCTGTTCATTTTCGTATTTCACATGGGCGTGCGCGGCGCCGCCGCCGCTACGGTCCTTTCGCAGGCGCTGAGCGCCGCGTGGTGCTTTTCCTTTCTGCGCAGCGATAAAACGCCGCTCGAACTCTCCTGGCGCACCATGGCGCTGCGCGGGAAGATCATAGGGCGCATTATGTCCCTCGGCGTGGCCGATTTTGTGATGGGCGCGACGAACTCCGCCATCCAGACGGTGGCGAACCGCCAGCTGGGGCTCTACGGCGGCGATCTCTATGTCGGCGCGATCACGGTGGTAAACTCGCTGCGGACGGTCTTTATCGAGATCATCCACGGCTTCGGCTCCGGCATCCAGCCGGTGCTTGCGTTCAACTACGGCGCAAAGCAGAAAAAGCGCGTGCTCGAAACGATCCGCTTCAGCACGTTTGGCGCGGCGGCATTTTCGCTGCTCGTGTGGGCGGTGTTCATGCTCTTCCCCGAACCGCTCATCCGTATCTTCACGCCGGACGAGGAGCTCATTGCCGTGGCGGTGCGCGCTGTGCGCATCTATTTCTGCGGGTTCGTGTTCATGTCGCTCCAATTCGTTGCGCAGAACAGCTTCCGCTCGCTCGGCAAGGCGCGGCAGGCGATCTTCTTCTCGCTGCTGCGCAAGATCGTTCTCGTTGTGCCGCTGATGCTGCTGCTCCCGGGCGTGTTTGGTCTCGGGGCAGACGGCGTGTACTGGAGCGAACCGATCAGCGATCTGCTCGGCGGCGGGGCGGCGTTTACCACGCTCATGCTCACCGTGTACCGCCCGCTCGCGAAGGAACTTAAGGAGGAGACTCTATGCCAAAACTGATGCTCATCGACGGCAACAGCCTCGTTAACCGCGCGTATTACGGCGTGCGGCCTCTCTCCGCGCCCGACGGCACGCCGACGAACGCCATTTTCGGCTTTCTGAACATCTTGCAGCGTCTGCTCGATGACGAAAAGCCGGACGCGCTCTGCGTTATGTTCGACCGGCGCGAGCCGACGTTCCGCCATAAGCACAGCGAGGCATATAAGGCAACGCGCAAGCCCATGCCGGACGATCTCGCCGCGCAGATGCCGGTTTTGAAGGACGTGCTCGATGCGCTCGGCATCGAACGGCGCGAACTCTCCGGCTGGGAGGCGGACGATCTTCTCGGCACCGTGAGCCGCATCGGCGCGGAGCAGGGCTGGGAGTGCGTCGTCGTCACCGGCGATAAGGACGCTTTGCAGCTCGTGGGCGAGCATGTGCGCGTGCTCAACGTGAAAACGCGCATGGGCCAGACCGAGACCATCAACTACACCCCCGAGCGTTTTCGCGAAGAATACGGCTTCGATGCACCCCGTATGGTCGATCTCAAGGCGCTCATGGGCGATACGAGCGACAACATCCCCGGCGTCCCCGGCGTGGGGGAGAAGACGGCGCTCGAGCTCGTGCGGAAGTACGGCTCGCTCGCGGGCGTATATGAGCATATCAGCGATCCCGACATCCGCGCCTCGCTGCGCACGAAGCTCGAAAACGGCAAAGAGAGCGCCGACGAATCTTTTTATCTCGCCACCATCGATCGGAACGCGCCGATCGACATTTCCCCCGACGAGCTCCGCCGCCCGGCGGGCTATAGCGGCGCGGCGTATGAGATTTTCCAGCGCCTCGGCTTCCAGAAATTCATTGAAAAATGGGGCTTGAAGCCGGACGAGGAGAAGAAGGAAGAGACCGTATTTGAGGGCACATGCGAGAGCGTGACGCCGCAGACGGAGGATGAACTCCGCACGGCGCTCGAGCGCGCCGGGGACGCCGTCGCCTATTGCTGGTTCGATGCCGAGAGCGGCGAGGCGCTTGCCCACTTTGACCTTTCCGAAAATGACGCGCTCGCGGTGTTCCTGACGCCGGGGGCGTATCGGGACGATTACACCGCGGCGCTCGCGCTCCTCTTTGCGCCCGACCGGCGCAAGGCGGGGCATGATGTGAAGAATTTGCAGCGCGCGCTGCTCGCACGGGGCGTGGACGCGCTGGAAAACTGGGTGTTCGACAGCGCGCTTGCCGGGTATCTTCTCGACGCGACCGCCGCGGGGTACGAGATCGAAAAGCTTACGCTTGCCTACTGCGGCTTTACGCCGTATACCTCGTCCGGCACGGCGGACGCTGGCGATCAGCTTATGCTCGACCTCTCAGGCGGGGAGGGGAAAACGCTCGCCGACCGGCTCGGCGAGATGGCCTCACGCGCGGCGAGCGTTGCGGCGCTCGAGGAAGCCATGTGTCCCAGGCTGCGCGAAGCGCAGATGGAGGAGCTGTTCCAGAAGATTGAACTGCCGCTCTGCGCGGTGCTTGCCAAAATGGAAAACGAGGGCTTTCTTGCCGATGCGGAGGCGCTGCGCGCCTTCGGCGAGAGCCTTACGGGCAGCATTGACGCGCTGCGCAAGACCGTTTGGGCGGAAGCGGGGGAGGAGTTCAACATCCAGTCCCCGAAGCAGCTCGGCGCGGTGCTCTTTGAAAAGCTCGGTCTGCCCGGCGGGAAAAAGACCAAGACCGGGTGGAGCACGAACGCGGATGTGCTTGACAGGCTCCGCTACGAGCCCATCGTGCGCCACGTGCTCGAATACCGCGAGCTTACGAAGCTCAAATCCACCTACGCGGACGGCCTTTTGAAGGTCATTGCCGCGGACGGACGGATTCATACGAATTTCCAGATGACCGTCACGGCGACGGGACGCCTCTCGTCCACCGAGCCAA
>CAVIVK010000066.1:0-7037 GCA_963645975.1 Bifidobacteriaceae bacterium
GCGGTTGAGATTTCTTTCATCCTCCGCCACAAGAATTCGCATGACAGTTCACCTCAAAGCGTAGTCTACCGGAAAATATTAAGAAAAGTCTTAAAAGCCGGGGAAAAGAACGCCTCCCCGGACGGGGAGGCGTATTTATGTTATTCCGCGTGCTGGGCTTCGGCCAGGGTGACGATGTCGCCGACGCCGTCGAGCACCGCGCTGGGGCGGTAGGCGTATTCGTCGAGCGTCGCTTCCGTGGAGATGCCGGAGAGGACGAGCACCGTGGACATGCCGCACTCCATGCCGGAGATGACGTCCGTGTCCATCCGGTCGCCGACCATGACGGCCTCGGCGCTGTGGCAGCCGAGACGCTTGAGCCCGGTGCGCATCATGAGCGGGTTCGGCTTGCCACAGAAGTACGCCTGCTTGCCGGTGGCCATCTCGATGGGCGCGATGAGCGCGCGGCACGCCGGGGCGATGCCGTTTTCGATGGGGCCGGAGAGGTCGGAGTTCGCGCCGATGAGCTTTGCGCCCGCGAGCACGAGATTCGTCGCCTTCGTGAGCGAGTCGAGCGAGTAGTTCCGCCCCTCGCCGACGATCACATAGTCGGGGTTCACGTCGTTCATGGTGATGCCCGCGTCGTAAAGAGCGTTCAGAAGGCCCGCCTCGCCGATGACGTAGGCAGAGCAGCCGGGCGACTGGTCGCGGATGAACGCCGCCGTTGCGAGCGCACTCGTATAAAACCGCGCCTCCGGCACGTCCAGCCCCATGCGAGCGAGCTTCTGCTTGAGCTCAAGCGGCGTGCAGCCGCTGTTGTTCGTGAGAAAGAGATATTCCTTGCCCGTGCGCTGCAGCCAGTCGATAAACTCCGGCACGCCGGGGAGAATTTTGTTGCCGTGATAGATCACGCCGTCCATATCGCAGATGAAACCTTTTTTGTCGTTAAAATTCAGCATACTATTCCTCCTTATAATCCAGTCTGAATACGCCGAAAACCCGCGGTGAGCGGGCTTCGGGCGGGATATGTTATTGTACCGGGAACGTCACGGTGAAGGTGGAGCCTTCGCCCGGCTCGCTTTCGACGCGCACGTCCGCCTTCTGGATGAGCGCGGCGTGCTTCACGATGGAGAGGCCCAGCCCCGTGCCGCCGACGGCCTTGGAGCGGCTCTTGTCTACGCGGTAAAACCGCTCGAAAATGCGGCTCTGGCTGTCCTTCGGAATGCCGACGCCGGTGTCGCTCACGGTGAGGATGACCAGCGTGTCCTCCGGCGTGACGGTGATGTCGACGCGCCCGCCGGGGCGGTTGTACTTGATGGCGTTGTCGCAGAGATTGTAAACGATGCTGTGGAGAAGCTGCGGTACGCCCTGCATGGGAGCGCTTACACCCTTGAGCGAGAGCGTCACATTGGCGCCGGAGGCTTCGGTCTCCAAGCTGTCCACGGCGTTTTCTGCGATGCGGAGAAGGTCGCAGGACTCGAACACATAGTCCTCGCCGCCCGCGTCGAGACGGGTGAGATCGATGATGTCCTCGACGAGCTTCGTCATGCGGCCGGACTCGGTGCGGATCTTTCCGGCGAAGGGCTTCACGTCCTCCGGTCTCGCGAGCCCGTTTTCCAGGAGCTCGGCGTATCCGGAAATGGCGTGCAGCGGCGTTTTCAGCTCGTGGGAGACGTTTGCGGTGAATTCCTGCCGGATGAGCGAGGCGCGCTCGATCTCGGCGCGGTCGCGCCGGAGCTGCGCCTGCTGCGCGGCGATGCGCCGCAGAAGCGGCTCGACCTCGCGGTACTCGTCTCTTTCATAATACTGCATCGGGTTGTCCGGGTCAATGGCGTTGATGGGCGCGACGATCTTTTTTGTGAGCCGCGAGGCAAGGAAGAACGAGAGCGCGAGCGCGAGCAGCGCCACAAGGCAGATCGGCTGCGCAAAGCCGAGCACGAGCGACCAGAGCGCGAGCTGCACGACCGAGAGACGGAGCACCGTCCCGTCCGGGAGACGCTGCGCAGCGTAGAGCTGGCGGTCGGCCAGGGTGGGGGAGTACCGGCGCGCTTCACCCGTGCCGGTCTCGAGCGCCTGCTGGATCTCCTCGCGCTCAAGATGGTTTTCCATGCGCGAGGCGTCCGCCTCGGTATCAAAGAGCACCGTACCGTCCGTGTTGATCCAGGTGACGCGGTAATCGCCCGTCGAAAGGCCGGTGAAGTAGTCCTCGCCGCAGAGCGCCACGCCCTGCGCGGCGAGCGCCGTTTCCGCGTGGAGCTGCTTCATCTGCACGCCGGTAAAGTAGTTATAAGATACGCCCATGATAAAGACGAGCGACGCAACGAACACCGCGAGCGCCGCGCCCCAGATGGCGGTGAAGATTTTCCGGCTCATTTCGCGCCCTCCATTTTATAGCCGACGCCGCGCACCGTTTCGATGAGGCTGCCGCATTCGGCGAGCTTCGTGCGCAGCGTGCCGACGTGCACGTCCACGGTGCGCGTCTCTCCGGCGTAATCGGCGTCCCACACGCGCGAGAGCAGCGCTTCGCGCGAGAACACCTGCCCGATGTTTTCGAGAAACAGCTTCAAAAGCTCGTATTCCTTGAGCGTGAGCGAAACGGGACGGTCGTTCACCGTGACGGCATGGCGGCCCTCGTCGAGCGTGACGCCGCCGCAGGAGAGCACGCCGGACGGCTGGCGCGCCGTGCGGCGCAGCACCGCGCGGATGCGCGATACCATTTCCATCATGCCGAAGGGCTTGGCAAGATAGTCGTCCGCGCCGGTGTCCAGCCCGACGACCTTGTCATACTCGCTGCCGCGGGCGGTTGCGAGTATGACAGGGAGCTGCGCCGTGAGCGGGGAGGAGCGCAGCTTTTTCAGTATTTCGAGACCGTCCTCGCCGGGAAGCATGATGTCAAGCAGCACGATATCCGGCACATGCTCGCGCATGGCCTCCCAGAACGCGCCGCTCTCGGCAAAGCCCCGCGCCTCAAAGCCGGACGCGCGCAGCGTATAGAGCACCAGCTCGCGGATGCTGGCGTCGTCTTCCACACAATATATCATAAGGACGCCCCCTCTCATTATCGAGCCTATCATACTATATAAAATGTAAAGAGGGAAACCCCGATCGTGTAAAATTGAAGTAAAATGTAAAAAGAATAGAAGAAAACCCCTCAGTCAGCCTGACGGCTGCCAGCTCCCCTAATCGGGGAGCCAAGTAAGTTTGCGTATAACAAACTTGCCTCCCCTCGATAGGGGAGGTGGCAAAACCGGAGGTTTTGACGGAGGGGTTTCCTCATCGGTAAGTCTAAATTTTCTTCCGCACCAGCCCGACAACCAACGCCAGCACGAGCACGCCCGCGGCGGAGGCGCTGGCGATGGGGACAAGCGTGCGGGAGAGCTCCCGCAGCGAGAAAGCCGTCGGCGCGCAGAGCGCCCCGGCCACACACGCGAGCGCGAGACACGAGAGAGCCACAACGCCGCGCCGCCGATCGAGCTTCGGAAAGCACAGCGTGAGATTGCCGGTCGCCGATAGCAGCAGCGCGCCGAGCAGCAAAAAGTCCGTCACGACCCATTGCGCCACGACAAGCGCCTCCACGCGCTCCAGCAGCCGGAAAATGCGGATGCAGCGGATCATAACAAAAAACGGATAGTGCATCTCGGCGGTGAGCGATGCGCCGAACGTGCCGACGACCGTGACGCACAAAAGCGCCGCGAGCGCGCCAAGCGCGAGCAGCGCCCGGTTGAAGGACGCGGCAAGCGGCCCCGGCTCCGTCCGGTCGGAGAGAAAGGCGAGCAGCAACAGGACGCTCATCGTGCTTAGAAGCCAGGGCGTGCCGCGCGCGGCATCCATAACGGTTTCCCGCGACAGCGGCGCGAGATTTGCCGTGTCCAGCCCCGGAAGGCAGAAGAGAAACACGAAAAGAAATACGAGCGCGAGCAGCGGCAGCGCGATCTCCGCGCAGCGCCCGAGCGTTTTGAGCCGCCCGAGACACGCCGGAACGCACAGCGCCGCCATCACCGCCATAAAAAGCCACGGCCGGCTTCCCGGATACACCGCCGTCACGAACCGGTCGGCCCCGGCGCGCAGCACGAACCCGGCATAGAACACCGTCCAGCCCGTATAAAACAGCACCGCCGCCGTGCCGCCGAGGCGCCCGAATATACGCAGCAGCGCGCCGCCGAGTCCTTCGCCGGGGAGCCGCTTTCGCGTCAGACGGCCGAGCAGGAGCCCTGCGAGCGGCAGCGGCACAAGCGCGAGCAGCGCCGAGAGCCACACCGCGCCCCCGGCGCTTCGCACCGCCATGCCCGGCGTCTGCCGGATGAGCGGCGAGAGCGCCGAAACGAAAAGCAATATCGAAAGCTGACGGCGGGAAATCCCGTCGGTGCGCTCATCCATGCGATCTCTCCTCCCCGTGGGCGCTGCCGTAAATATCGTAGGAGCGCTCGAGCACGCTCTCCGTCTGCACGGTCGTGCGCAGCGAGGCGAGAGCGCCCTCGCCCTTTACCTCCGGCAGTACGCGCCAGAGCTCCAGAAAGTCGGCGTCCAGCGCCTGTGAAGTCTCCACCGCCGCATCGATCTGCGTCGTAACGGCGCGGGAGAGCTCTTCTTCCAGCCGCGCGAGCACTTCGGCGTCCGCGGTGTCTGCGCCGGAGGATTCCGTCACCCCCGCACGGACGCGCACCGCAATTTGGAGCGCCGTTCCTTCCTCCTCCCGGACAGGGGAGAGGGAGGCCTTCGCCGTGTGGAGCTGGACGGTCACGGTGCCGCCGTCTCCGTCGGAGAGAACGTAGCTCGCCTGCGGCGCGAAGCCGAGCAGGAGATCCGCGCCGAGCGCGGCGTCCGTATCGAGAAAGCCGCAGAGCGTCTCGCCGCGAAAAACGGCGTACCCGGTCTCGAGCGCGAGCGTCGTGCCGTCCTCCGCGGCGGGAACGCTTCCCTCCGGCGTAGCCGGGGCGATTGCACAGGCGAGCGCCGCGCCGCTGCGGTTGAGCCGCGAGGCGATCTCCAGCACCGTGAAGCAGTACGCGCTGCCCTGCCGCTCGGTATCGGCCTCAAGCGAGGAGAGCGCCGCGGTGATCTCGCTCTCGCCGCCGTTTTCGGCGATAAGCGTATAGGCGCTCTCCCCCTTCACGACGAAGAGCGGAACGCTCAGCTGCGTCTGCGTGCCGCGCTCAAAATAGTCGAGCACCGGCACGATGCCGCCGCGGGCGCAGTCCTCGCCCACGGCGGCGTACCGGATGTGCCCGAAGAACAGTTCCTCCCGCGGCGAGAAGTCCTGCAGGCGCTGCACGGCGGTCTGGATGCTCGCGCCATGCGCGGCGAGCTGCGCGGATACGGCGTCCTCGCTCGCCGCGCCCGAGGAAACGGAGACCGTCATATCCCCGACGCCGCCGTCAAACCCGACCGTCTGGATGAGCTGCAGGTCCTCCACCTGCCGCGGGTGCGGCAGCGCCGAGCAGCCCGAAAGCAGCGCGAGCGCGGCAAGAGCCGCGCCGAGCCGGGAAATGCTTTTCATTTCCGATCCTCCTTTCGGAGCGGCGGCCGGAGAAGGGCGCGCCGCAGAGCGCCGGGGCGGGAATCGGTGAGCGGCGAGAGATAGCTCACGCCGAGATTTTCCATGTCGCACAGCCGCCACAAAAGGAGCATCAGCCCGGCCATCACGCCGTAGAGCCCGAGCACCACCGCGCCGATCACGAGCGCGACGCGCCACAGGCGGATCGCCGCGCCGAGCTCCTGGCTCGGCTGGGCGTAGCCCGCGATGCCCGCCATGGCTACTACTATAATAACAATGGGGCTCAAAACCTTCGCCTCCACCGCGCTCTGTCCGACGATCAGCGCCCCGATGACCGAGACCGTCTGCCCGACCGGGTCGGGCAGACGGATGCCTGCCTCCTGCAAGAGCTCGAATGAGAGCAGCATCCCGAGCGTTTCCGCCGCTGTGGAGAACGGCACCGACTGCTTGGAGTCGATGACGCTCTGCAACAATTTATATGGTATCATCTCCTGGTGGTACATCGCGATCGCCACATACAGCGCCGGGAGCACGAGCGAAAGGAAGAGCGCAAGATACCGCAGCAGCACGAGCGCCGTGGCAACGGCGGCGTGGCGCGCCCGGTCCTCCTGCACACGCAGCATATCCGGCAGCGTCGCCGGGAGGAGAAAACCGATGGGCAGCCCGTCGCAGAGCACGCCGATCTTCCCGCGCGCGAGACCGAGTACAAACCGGTCGGGGCGCTCGGTGTGGATCACCTGCGGGAATACGCCGCGCGGCGGCGGGGCGAGATATTGCTCCACGTCCCCGGCGGCGAGCACCGCCGGAATATCGGGCAGCGAAAGGCGCGCCTTGACGCGCTCGACGTGCTCCGCCGGGGCAACGCCTTCTATATATAATATATCCACCTTTGTTTTCGTCCTGGAGCCTACCATCGTCTCCCAGAGCTTGAGCGACGGCTTCCCGACGCGGCGGCGGAGCAGGGCGGTGTTCACGCGCACAGACTCCACGAAAGCATCCTTCGCGCCGAGCACGCTCTTTTCGACCGTCGGCGCATCCACGCCGCGCTTGTCCCCGGTTTTGACCTCAAAGGTGAGGGCGGCGTGCTCATCGTCGAAGACGAGCGCGGCATATCCTGCGGCGATGTCCGAGACAGCGTCCGCACAGGAAGTACGCTTCCTGACCGTGCACGCCCAGACACCACCTTGGAGTGCATCTTCCAGCAGGGCGCTCTCCGAGCGGGCGCGCAGCCGCGAGAGCGGATGGACGATCTCATCCGAGATCTGCTCCGCGCTCACGCACCCATCGAGATAAAAAAGTGTGAGCGATGCGCCGCCTGCTGAGAGCGCGCGGCTTTCGAAATCGGCGCAGTCAGAAAATTCTTTTTCGATAAATTTCGAGAAATCCCGCCGCACCGGCGCGGGATCGGAAGAGAGAAAATCAAACATATGGGAAGTATGTCCAGCGGAAAACACTATATGTAGCGCCTCGAAAAAAAGATGAAATTTCTTCAAAAAAATCTTTAAAAAAGTGTTGACAAAAGGGGTAAGGGATGTTATATTAGCTAAGCTGTCGCCGAGAGACA
>CAVIVK010000067.1:0-2469 GCA_963645975.1 Bifidobacteriaceae bacterium
GCGCAGCATTTTGTTCTCCACGCATATTATATCCGATCTTGAAAAGTGCGCCGACCTCATCACGTACATCCACAACGGGAAAATCCTTACGAGCACCGACCGCGACACCTTCACCGATACTTACCGCAAGGTGACCGGCAGCCGGGACGAGCTGACGGATGCGGTAAAAGAATGTGCCATCGGCCTTCGCGAGCAGAGCTTCGGCTTTGAAGCGATGATGAAAACGGAGGACGCTCTCGCGTCCGGTCTCGCAGCGGAGCCCATCGGCATGGAGGATATCATGGTGCACATCGAAAGGGAGGGGAGAGAATGAAAAAACTGTTGTATAAGGAGTTCCGGCTCGCCATCCATCCGACGGTATACATCTTCTTCCTGCTCACGGCGCTGCTGCTCGTGCCGTCGTACCCTTATTATGTCAGCTTTTTCTATCTGATGCTCGGCGTGTTCCTCACGTTTAAAACGAACCGCGCCGAGAACGATATTTTCTATTCGGCGCTCCTGCCGGTGCGCAAGGGCGACGTTGTCCGCGCCCGCGTGCTCACCGTGGCGCTTTTGGAGCTTGCCAACATCCTTATCGCCATCCCGTTTGCGGTGATCTCCGCGAAGATCAACCCCGCGGGAGGAAATAACGCCGGCATCGAGCCGAACGTGGCGTTTTTTGGCCTGTCGCTTTTGATGTATGGCGGTTTCAACCTCATTTTCTTCCCGGTATTTTATAAAACCGGACGCAGCGAGGGTAAAGCTTTCCTCTGGGGCGGTGTGTTCACGTTCCTCTATATCATCGTTGCCGAATCGCTCGCGCAGTACATCCCCTCGCCGGTCAGCGCGTATCTTGACACCCTGGAGAAGAGCGCGCAGCTGCGCCAGCTACCGGTGCTGTTTGCCGGAATTGCCCTCTGGGCAGTACTCACGCTGCTCTCGGCGAAGATCAGCGCCGAGCGGTTTGAAAAGGTGGATCTGTGAAGCTGACTGTGACAAATACATCGCCGCTGCCGCTCTACCGGCAGATGTATGACCAGCTCGCCGCGCAGATATTGCGTGGGGATATAACGCCAGGCGAGGTGCTGCCGCCGATTCGGACTGTGGCGCAGGAGCTGTCGGTCAGTCTCATTTCGGTGCGACGGGCCTGGGAAGAACTGGAGCGGGATGGATTTATCCACACCGCTGTCGGGCGCGGGACGTTTGCCGCCGCGCTCGGAGAAGAGGACAAAGCGGCCATGCGCCGCGCCATTTTAAAAGAAAAGCTCACCGACGCCGCGCAGTTCTGCGCGGCTGTCGGCGCGTCCGGAGAGGAAGCGGCGGCGCTGCTGCGCGAGCTGATGAAGGAGGAAAACGCATGAGCAAGAAACTGCTGCTGATCGCTACCGGAGGCACGATCGCCTCGCGCCCAGCGGAGGACGGTCTTACGCCGGAACTGACAAGCGAAGAGCTTCTGCAATGCATCCCGGAGGTGCGTTCTCTCTGCGAGATCGACACGGTGCAGCCCTTTAATCTGGACAGCACAAACATGCGCCCGCAAAATTGGGTCGAGCTTGTGAAGATCATCCGGGAAAAATACGAGGAGTACGACGGCTTTGTCATCACCCACGGCACCGACACGATGGCCTACGCCGCCGCGACGCTCTATTATCTCATCCAAAACAGCCCCAAGCCCGTTGTTTTGACTGGCTCGCAGGTATCCATCTATGCGCGCGATACCGATGCGCGGGAGAATCTGCGCAACGCGATTACCTATGCCGCCGATGACGATGCCTGCGGCATCCATCTCGTGTTCGACAATAAGGTCATCTGTGCCAACCGCGCGCAGAAAACACGCACACGCAGCTTCAACGCCTTTTCGAGCATCGACTATCCGGAGGTTGCGGTCATCCGCGGCGGCGAGGTGCGCTACTATATCCGGGAGTCATTCCCCGGCCCAGCGCGGTTTTATGAGGCACTCGACAGCCGCGTCTGCGTCATCAAGCTCATCCCTGGTATGGAGCCCGGCATTCTGGACTATGTCGCCGAGCACGCCCATGCGGTCATCATTGAAAGCTTCGGCGTCGGCGGCGTGCCATATTACGATAACGACGAGTTCACCGAGAAGATCGGCCACCTCCTGCGAAACCATGTGAAGGTTATTTTCACCACGCAGGTTTCCCACGAGGGGAGCGACATGGAGCTCTACCGCGTGGGCTTTCGCATCAAGAAAAAGTACGAGCTTCTCGAAGCCTACACCATGACGACCGAGGCGGTCGTTGCCAAAGTCGAATGGGCGCTCGCGAATTCCGTCGATGACGCGGAGTTCCGCCAACTCTTCCTCACCCCCGTCGGCAACGACCGGCTGTAAAAGCAAAAAAGAAAAGAACATGCAAACCGCCCGGAGGCATCGTGAAGTGACCCCAAAAAGTTAGACAAATAAATTAAGCGCAAATTGTTCAAGCCACCGAAAG
Source organism: Bifidobacteriaceae bacterium (assembly GCA_963645975.1). Taxonomy (GTDB): domain Bacteria; phylum Bacillota; class Clostridia; order Oscillospirales; family Oscillospiraceae; genus Apopatocola. The sequence goes on from CAVIVK010000067.1 coordinate 2,433, forward strand.
GGCTTGTTGTCTGTGAATAGCAGGCGGCAAGCCCTTT
>CAVIVK010000068.1:0-6250 GCA_963645975.1 Bifidobacteriaceae bacterium
CGAGAAGATCATGCTCGTGAGCGCCTTGGACGCGATATGCGCCGCGCTCGTCACGGGCAGCGTGAACATGAGATAGCCCTCGTTTCCGAGAAGGCCCTTATAAAAGCGGTCGATGATAAAAACGAGCACAAAAATACCCATCGCCATATAGAGCGCCACGAGCAGGATCATCGGCAGCACGCCGAAAATGAAGCTTACCAGCTGGCTTTGGGTATCGCCCGCGAGCACGAACCGGATCGTGAGGCCGTTGATCGCGCCGAGCGCCGCCAGACCGATCCAGATCAGCGAAAACGTGCGGATGCCGGAGCGCAGATCGTATTTCATCAGTTTACCGAGCATTGTATTCCCCTCCATTCCCCATGACCAGCGCGCGGAACATATTGCGGAACAGCTCATCCACGCTGCCGCCGGTGCGCTCGCGGATGCTGTCGGTGCTCTCGTGCAGAACGACCTGTCCCTGCTGGAGGAACACCGCCTCGTCGAGCACCTGCTCCACATCGAGGATCAGATGCGTTGAGATGAGCACCGTACCGTTTTCGCTATAATTCGTCAAAATCGTGCGAAGAATAAACTCGCGTGCCGCCGGGTCGACGCCCGCAATCGGCTCATCAAGCAGATAGAGCCGCGCGCGGCGCGACATGACGAGCATGAGCTGCATCTTCTCGCGCGTACCTTTCGAAAGCGTTTTGATCTTGCTGCCCGTTTCCAGGCCGAGCACGCGGCACATCTCCTCCGCCTTGACGCGGTCGAAGTCGGCATAGAAGTCCGAGAACATGTCGATCATGTCGCCGACGCGCATCCAATCGGGGAAATACCCCCGGTCGGGCAAGAAGCTTGTGATCGCTTTCGTCTCCACGCCGGGCAGGAAGCCCGCGATGCGCGCCTCGCCCGCCGTCGGCCGGAGAAGGCCGTTGAGAATTTTGATGAGCGTCGTCTTACCCGAGCCGTTCGGGCCGAGCAGGCCGACGATCTTGCCGGACGTGAGACTAAGATCCACGCCGCGCAGCGCCTGCACCGATTCAAAATTGCGGCACAGCCCTGTGCATTTCACCAGTTCTTCATTCATCATTTCTTTCCCTTTCCGCCTGCGCCATGTCCGCAGCCTCGCTGCGGGAATAGCCCAGAGCTCCCATTTCCTTGAAAAAGTTTTCCGTGCACTCCACGGCCAGCTGCCGCCGCATCTCTTCGAGTGCCTCGGCATTTTCCGTCACGGTGCGGCCGAGCGTCCGGTTCGTTGTAACGAGACCAAGCGTCTCGAGCTGCGTGATTGCCCGCTGCATTGTGTTCGGGTTGACGCCCGCCTCCGCCGCCAGCTCCCGCACCGCGGGAAACCGCGATCCCAGCGGATATGCGCCCGTGATGATCCGCCGCGCCAGCTGCTCCGTGAGCTGCTGCCAGATCGGCCGCGAGCCCTGAATCGCAAAGTTCATAACAGCCCTCCTTGTTGTGTTGTTGTATTAAGCGATTAGTACACTACTACACTCATACAGTTTTGTCAAGCCCCTTTTCAAAATTTTCTGGTGGATTCCGCGCGGAGAATGTGGTACATTAAAAAAGTTCAAAAAATATTAAAATTTTTTTGCTTTTACTGAACCGTGTGTTGGGAAATTCCGTCTTTCTTTACAGAAAGGCGTAAAGCCTCTCAGAGAGAGTTTGCGTATGACAGCCGAAGAGTTTACCGTCCAGATCATGGACATGAAAAAAACGCTCTACCACGTTTCCTGCGGCATTCTCCGCAGCGAGGCCGACCGGGAGGACGCGGTGCAGGAGTGCATATGCAAGGCGTGGGAGAAGCGCAATTCGCTCAAGAGCGAGGGCGCGTTCCGCGCATGGGTGACGCGCATTCTCATCAACGAATGCTACGACATCTGCCGCCGGGGAAGCAAAATCGTTCTGCTCGACGAGATGCCGGAGGCCGTCGCCCCCGAGAGCGGCGACCGCGAGCTGCGCGACGCCGTGATGGGCTTAGAAGAGATCTACCGCATGCCGATCCTCTTATTTTATGTAGAGGGCTTCAGCATACGGGAGATATCACGTATTTTGCAGATCCCCGAAGGTACGGTCAAATCCCGGCTGTTTGCCGGGCGCGGAAAGCTCCGCGAAGTTTTGGGTGAGGAGGTGCCGGTATGAGGGATTCCTGGGACAACATGTTTGAAGAGGTTCCCGCATCGTTTGAGGCACGGATGAAGGAAACACTTTCCGCGCTGGAGGAAAAGCCGAAGATACGGCATTTCCGCTTCGGCACGGGCGTACTTGTCGCGGCGGCGCTGCTCGTTGCGGTGCTCGGCGGCACAGCGCTGGCTACGGACTTCTTCGGTTTGAAGAGCCTCACCGTCACCGATCCGAACGCCTCCCCCGCGGCGCTCTCCGCCACGGCGGAACCGGCGAGCGACAGCACAGTCATCGCGCTGCAGGGCGTGCCGGAGAGCCCGGAGTTCAAGGCGAATGCCGAGTGGATGGACTTCCTCGCGTCGTATGATACCGCCGCCATGGCAAAGGAAACCGCTGCCTGCCTGCCGGGGAAATACGATCTCTACTCCGTCTCCACGCAGGACATGGCCAACGAGCTTGACCAGATCACCCGCAAGTACAACCTGCGGCTGCACACGTCCGTGACGGACTTTGACAGCGAAGATACGCTCTATGCCCTTCTGGAGGCAGAGCCCTTCCTCACCGACTGCGCCGCCGTGAGCGGCTACCTCTACGAGGACGGCTCGTTCCAGGCCTACGGAACGAACGTCTCCGGCAAGAGCTACGAATACCAGCTTGGCCGGTACGTCAAGGGCGCGTTCTCCGAGGTCACGCTGAACATCGGCAACGCCGAGGACTACGAGGAGTGGATCTATACGACCTCCCGCGGCGACGAGGTGCAGCTCTCGCTCGGCCCGACCCGCTGCGTTGTGATGTCGGATCAGCCGAAGGCGTTCGTGGCCATCAACCTGCTCGGCGGCACGGAGGGCAACAGTCTCTTCATGCCGGAGCCGGTAACAAAAGAGGATTTGGAAGCGTTCGCGGAGCTTTTTGATTTTGCGAAGCTCGGATAAAGGAAATACCGAATATGCAGCGCACCCCCGCGGGAAATTCCCGCGGGGGTGCGTTTTATCATTCGTACAGCAGCTTTTGTCTCTGGTAGGGCTGCGGCTCATAGCGGACGGAGCCGATCTTCGGCTTCGGCACGCCGTATTTGGGGTTGTAGCCGAAAAGGTTTATGTACCGCTCAATATCGCCGCGCTCCCGCTCCATCGCGAGCAGCACCTCGAGTGCAGCGTTGGCATCGTCCACGGCGCGGTGGGTGTTCTCACCTTCGACGCCATAGGCCTCTACGGCGTTGCAGAGCTTGTGCGGGTAATCCCGCCGGTCCTTATAGATCGCCATGATATCAAGAAACTGCGCCTTTCGGAGTACCTCGGCGCAGCCGAGCCGGTGGAGGAAATAAAAGAGGAAGCACAAATCAAACTGCGCGTTGTACGCGCACACGAGCGGCTTTTCCCCGGCAAGCGAGCGGACAAACGCCTCCGCGGCCACATCCTTTTCCACACCGTTCAGGAAAAGCTCGTCCTCACGGATGCCGGTGAGCTGCGTGATGACCGGCGGCAAACGCCGTCCCGGCGAGAGGCGGATGAGATAATCCTCCTCCGTTCGCTCGCCGGTGCGGTCGAGCCGCAGGAAGCCGAGCTCGATGATCTCGTCGGACTTGCAGTTTATGCCGGTCGTTTCCGTATCGAGTACGATGACCGAGTCGTATATTTGAAAAAGGCTTTCGAGCATGGTTTATTCTCCCTTCGTCAGCACCGCACCGACCAGGACGAAATACTCCGGTGGGGCGTCCTTCGTCCCCCATTGGAGCGGCGCGCCCAGCTTGTCCGCAGCCAGCGCGCCGACGTTCGCGCCGAGCGATTCGAGCGAATAGCGGAGCTTTTCCGGAAACCGGCAGGGCTTCCCGTCCCGGCGCGCGCACCGCGCGCACACGAGACAGCGTCCCGCGTCCAGCCGGAGTGAATCAGGCGTTTCGCGCTCCTTTTCCTCGAGCAGCGCGTCAAACGCCGTCCGGTACGGACGGAGAAACATCTCGGGATCGGCGAGCGCCGCGGCCTTCGCCTCGTCGCTCTCCGGGAACACCTGCACGGCGTACAGCGTAAGCGCTTCGTACTGCGGCCAGACCGCTGCGGGGTCAAAGTCGTAGGGCGGGCACGACCACGTCTGCCCGCAGCGCGGGCATTCGCCGCAGTAGCCGAGGAACTTTTCCACGTCCACATACTTTTCCAGCATCTCGCTCATCCGCAGCGCGCCGGTGAGATGCGCTACGCGCACGCCGTTTTCTCTCTCTTCCATGGGCTTCTCCCCTATTTCAGCGATTCCTGATGATTCACCACGCCTTTGAACGGCGTCATGAGCAGGATCTTGATGTCAAACAGCATTGACCAGTTTTCGATATAATAGAGATCGTAGTCCACCCGGGCGCGGATGGATGTGTCGCCGCGCAGACCGTTGACCTGCGCCCAGCCGGTGATGCCGGGGCGCACCTGATGGCGCACCATATAAAGCGGGATGCTGTATTTGAAATGATCGACGTACCGCGGAATCTCCGGCCGCGGGCCGACGAGCGACATATCGCCCGCAAGGACGTTGAAGAGCTGCGGCAGCTCATCGATGGAGTACCGCCGCATGAACGCCCCCCACGCCGTGCGGCGCGGGTCGTGGTCGCGCGTCCACGCGGTGTCCGACTGCGCGTTCACGCGCATGGAGCGGAACTTGAGCATATAAAACGGCTTCTTATCCTTGCCGATGCGCTCCTGCCGGAACAGGATCGGCCCCGGTGAGGAAAGGCGCGTACCGAGGGCGGCAACGAGCATGATGGGCGATGTGAGCACGATGAGCGCAAGAGAGCCGAGAATATCAAAGAGCCGTTTCACGATATCTGCGCCGGCATTGTCGAGCGGTACGCGCCGGACGTTCACCAGCGGCAGACCGCACAGCTCCTCCACATACGGGTGGCGCGACATATATTCATACCCGATCGGCAGCAGCGCGAGCTTCACGCCGGTGTCCTCGCACTCGCGCAGTATCCCGCCAAGCTGCTCCGCCTGGTTTTCTTCCATGGCGATCACCGCCTCGTCCGGCGCTTTTGCTTCCAGAACTGAGCGCAGAGAATCATAATCGCCCAAATACGGTATGCCGCTGAGCGCCGACGCACCGACGCTGCCGATGACCGTCCATCCGGCGTCGCGTCCCTTCTTCACACGGCGCAGACAGTCACGCGCCGCCGGACCCTCGCCGATGATGACAAGGCGGCGCAGCCCCTTTCCGGCGCGATACTGCCGCCGAAGCAGCCGGTGCGCAACAAAGCCGCGAGCACCGGTGAACGCGATGAGAAGCAGATAGCAAAGGAGGATCATCCAGCGCGAAAAGTCCACCACGCGGAACACGAAGATGAGATCGATGTACAGCATCACGCCGAATGTGCAGCCGAGGACGATGTTGCCGAATTCATGGATAAAGCCGCGCTGCGGCTGCGGCTCGTAAACGCCGAGCAGCCCAAAGAGCACAGCGTACACCGGCGAGAACAGCCCCGCCCACAGCATGTGATACCCGAAGCCGCCCACCGGGTTTTCGCCCCGGAACAGCACAAACCGGATATAGAATGCCGCCGCCATCGCCGCCACGGACAGCGCCATATCCATCGCTGCCCAGAGGACGGTCTTTTTTGTTTCTCGTTTCTTTATCATCGCATTTTCCGCCGTATAGGAAAGATTTGTCAAATTTTAGACGCGCTGCCGCGCGGCGCGGTTCGCCTCCGCACGCTTCCGCCCCTATATTTTACCACAAATGGTTTGTTTCTTCCACGGTTTCTGCTATAATCCGGTGTAGAAAGTACCGATCCGGAGGATGCCATGAGCAACCGCACACCGAAAATTCTGTATACGGCCTCCAGCAGCGCACATTTGGTGAGCTTTCATCTGCCGTATCTTGCCGCGCTGCGCTCCATCGGCTGGGATGTGACCGCCGCGGCAAATGGCAGCGGAGAGGCACTTGGCGAAGGCGTGCGCTTTCTCGCCGTGCCGTTTACGAAGAGCTTCGTCTCGCTGAAGAACTTCCGCGCCGCCGCGCTTCTGGCGCAGGATATCCGCAAGAATCGATACGACGTGATCGTGACGCACACCTCGCTCGCCGCGTTTTTCACGCGCCTCGGCGTAATGCTCGCGGGCAAGAAATCGACTCGCGTCGTCAACACAGTGCACGGCTATCTCTT
>CAVIVK010000069.1:0-20237 GCA_963645975.1 Bifidobacteriaceae bacterium
CCTGGAACTCCTCGTGGGCGCGCATATAGGCGATGGCGCCTTTGATGTCTCCCTTCAGAAAATACGAACGGATATCCATATCGGTCCTCTCCTTTATAAAACCTTGCGCCGCGGCTGTCCGCGGCGTTTTTTGCTGTTGACCGCCTAACGAGTGTTCGGTTATAATATTTCCATCTCTATCACCCATGGGAGGCTCGGTCATGGAAAAGAGCAGCACAAAGCAGGCGATTCTCGATGCGGCGCTCGAATTGTTTTCGCGCCAGGGATACGAGGCGACGTCCATTTCGCAGATCGCGGACGCCGTCGGCATCCGCAAAGCGTCGCTCTACAGCCACTTTACCGGCAAGCAGGACATTCTCAATACGCTCGTGCGCGTAACGCTCGCGCAGTATGAGCGCCGCTCCGTTTTTGCCGGGGCGCGCTGGGACGATCCCGACGGCAGCGGCTCACGGCAGCCCGTCACGCCGGACGACGCGGTGAAAACCGTGCTCGAGCACGTGCGCTTCATCCTCCACGACCCCGACATAAGCCGGGCGCGGAAGATGCTCACCATTGAGCAGTTCCAAAACCCGATGCTTGCCGAGCTGCAGACGAAGCAGAACTACACGGACGTTCTCCGGTATTTCACCGCGCTCGTGCAGCTTCTCGTCCGCGCCGGCTCGCTGCGCGACACCGGCGACGCTATGGTCACCGCTGCGCAGCTCTCCTTCCCCATCTCGGTCTGGATCAATCTCTGCGACCGCGAGCCGGAGCGCGAGGGCGAGGTCTTCTCGCTCATCGAGCGGCACATCCGGCAGTTCTTCGCCGTGTATGCGCCGGAGGCTCAGCGGTAATACTGCGCCTGCGCGTTCCAGAGCTGCGCATACTCGCCGCTCTCGTCGGCGAGCAGCGCCTCGTGCGCGCCCTGCTGGATGATCTTTCCGGCGTCGAACACGACGATCTCGTCGCAGAACTTGCACGAGGAGAGCCGGTGCGAGATGTAAATGGCGGTCTTGTCGCCGACCATGTCGTTGAGCTTTTCGTAAATTTCCGCCTCGGCGATCGGGTCAAGCGCGGCGGTCGGCTCATCGAGAATGAGGAACGGCGCGTCCTTATAGAGCGCGCGGGCGATGGCGATCTTCTGCCCCTCGCCGCCGGATACCTCGACGCCGTTCTCGTCAAAATCGCGGAAAAGGCTCGTTTCGGTTCCGAGCGGCAGCGTTTTGAGCCGGTCGCCGAAGCCCGCCTGTTCGAGCGCGGTTTCGGCTCTCTCTCGGTCGTATTCCGGCGCGGCGGCGACGTTCTGCCCGAGCGAGAACGCCAGCAGCTGGAAGTCCTGGAACACGACGGAGAACACGTCCATATACTCCCTGTAATTGTATTTTCGAATATCGATGCCATTGAGTAATATCTCGCCCTCGGTAGGGTCGTACAGGCGGCAAAGCAGCTTGATGAACGTTGTTTTGCCGCTGCCGTTCGGTCCGACGACGGCGAGTTTTTTTCCGATCTCAAACTTCACCGACAGATGGCGCAGCGCCCAATTCTCCGTGCCGGGGTAGCGGAAGGACACATCCCGGAACTCAATTTCGTACTTCCGGTCGGAGCGCTTCTCGGTCGTGAGCGAGCCCTGATACATCTCGTTCGGCATATCGAGGAAGGCGAAGAGATCCTGCAGGAACGGCGCGTTGCTGCGCACATCGCCGCCGTAGGTGATGAGCTGCGAGAGATGGCCGGAAAGGGCGGTGAGCGCGGAGACATACTGCACAACGCTGCCCGCGCCGAACGCACCGGCGAGCGCCTTCAAACAGACGAAGAGATACGCCACCGCGGTAAACAACACCGAGAAGGACGCGTTTGCAATCATGAGCGCGCCGCCGCGGCCCCACGCGAGCTTGGCAAACGGCCCGTCCGGGCTGAACGGCGTATCGGACGAAGCGTAGCTATCGCAGATGTCCTGCTGGTTATACATGCGGATATCGCTTGCACGGTCGCGGTCGGAAATGGCCATAAACGAAAAGAAGCTGAAAAACCGGTTGCCGAGCCGCGCGAGCGGCGCGAGCTCCGCGGTGAGCATGGAGGCGCGGTTCATGCACAGCGACGGCAGCACCGAGAGCAGAGCGAGCAGCAGCACGCAACCAATCAGAACCAACGGATGGTTCAGCACCGTCCACGCCCCGGCGCTCTCCGGCACGCGCTGCGTGAAGAGCGTCACGGTGAGGGCAATAACGCCCAGAACGCCGAAAATGGACTTCGGCATATTCGTCTCCACATCGAGCACGCGCCCCAGGCCGTAGCCGGACCAGTTTTCGTTTTGGAGAATCTGGGAGAGATCGTCGTGCGTTTTGGGATCGTCCAGCCGGGGGAAATCCATGTCCAGCAGCTTGTTGGCGTAAATTTTCTGGTTGATGTAGAAGCTGTTGTCGTACAAAACCGTCTGCCAGCGCTCGAGCGCGGCGGTGAGAAGCGGCAGCAGCGCCGCCGCAGCGACGGCGGCAATGGCGAGCACCGTGAGCCGGTGCGCATCCCGCGCGCCGGTCAGTTCGCCGATGATCTGCGCAGAAAGATAGATCAGCGCATACGGCGAGAGCGACTTGAACGCAGCAGAAAACCAGTTTGCCGCGCGCAGCATTGGCCGTTCGGCATAAAAGATTTTTGCCGCGCGGCGGTGCAGCCGCCACGCCTCGCGCATGGACACTTTCTTTTTACTCTTCTCTTCCATCGTTTTCGCCCTCCTCCCGGTAATACTTGCTCTGTACTTCAAAGAGCCCGGCATATTTTCCGCCGCGCGCGAGCAGCTCTTCGTGGCTGCCCTGCTCGGCGATGGCGCCGCCGTCGATGAGCAAAATGCGGTCGCAGAAGCGCGTCGAGGCAAGGCGGTGCGAGATGAACGCGCTCGTCCGCCCCTCGGTCATGGCGGCGTATTTCTGATAGATATCGTTCTCGGCGATGGGGTCGAGCGCGGCGGTCGGCTCATCGAGCAGCAGGATGGGTGCGTTCTTATAGAGCGCACGGGCGAGCATGAGCCGCTGCATTTCACCGCCGGAGAGCAGCACGCCGTCCTCGAACACCCGGCGGCCGATGTGCGTTTTGAGTCCGTCCGGCATGGCGGCTACGCGCTCGGCGAGCCCCGCCTTTTCGAGACATTCGCGCACGCGCGTCTCGTCGATGCCGGTTTGCGTCTGCGCAACGTTTTCCTCGAGCGTCGCTTCCAGCACGGAGAACTTCTGGAACACGGCGGTGAAGAGCGTATAGTATTCCTGCCGGTTGAACTCACGGATGTCCGTGCCGTTTAAGAGCACGCGCCCCTCGGTCGGGTCGTAAAAGCCGCAGAGGAGCTTTACGAGCGTCGTCTTGCCCGCGCCGTTCAAGCCCACAACGGCGAGCCGCTCACCGGGGCGCACCGTGAGATCGATGCCGTGCAGCGTGTCCTTGTCCGCGCCGGGATAGCGGAAGGAGACCTGCTCGAGCCGCAGCTCGTATTTCCCGTCCGGGCACTCCGGCAGGGGCTTGCCGCCCTCCATGCGGAAGGGCTCCGGCAGCTCAAGATATTCGCGCAGGGTGCAGAGCTCGAGGCTCTGCCGCCGCAGCGTGCCGAGCTCGGTGAGGACGCCGTTGAACTGCTCGGTGTACGCGCCGACGGCGGAGAAGCACAGCAGAAATTCCGCCGCGCTCAGTCCTCCTGCGAGCGTCTGCCGCAGCAGGAAGTAATACGCGAGACCGTTTCGCGCCGCGGTGAGCACCGCGTCAATGACGTTCGTCCAGAAATACACCCGCTCGCGCCGCGCGACGAAGGCGTCAAACGCGCGGAGCGTTTTGTCGTACACGGCTTCAAGCCAGGCTCTCATGCCGAAAATGCGGATGTCCTTGCCAAGAACGGTGCTCTGTGCCTTGCTCGAAACATAGTCCATACGCTTTTCCAGCGCGGCGGCCTCGTCGCGGTGGCGGTAGCCCCACTCGTTGATGCGCCGGTTGACGAAGTACTCCGCCGCGGTCGTCACGGTGAGCGCGGCGAGCAGCCACGCGCTCGTATTCGTGAGCAGCAGCAGGTATACCGCGAAGCTCAGCGCGGCGGCGAGCAGCTTCTGCTCGTCCACCCAGATCGCCTCGCTCGCGCAGCGGTTATTCATGGTCGCTCGCATGGCCTGCTCCTGCAGTTTGAGAACCTCCGGGTCCTCGGAGAGCGGATAGGACATCACGCAGGTTTTATAATGGATCCTGCGGATCAGGGAGATGCGCACATCAATCCGCGCGTACAGCGGCGCGCGCTCCAAATATATGCTGACCGCCGAGCACACGAGCAGCGCCCCGGCAAGCACGGCGATCGTCGCGAGAAGACGCGAGAGCGAAGCACCCTCTTCCACGCAGCGGACGATCTCCGGCGCGAGCAGGAGACCCGAAACGCCCGTGCCTGCAACGGCGAGCGCCTTGATCACCGCGAGCACCGGCACATCGTCCCGGTGCGCCGCGTGCGCCTGCCGCAGCATCCAGAGCATGTTCTGCCCCAGACTGTAGCGCGGCTTTTTCGTTTTTTCTTTCATCGAAACCACCTCTTCCTTGCGAGGATAACACTATCATAAAACTTCGTCCCCGGCGCAGACCGGGGACGAATTGTATATTCCGGGGGATGAACCGCTTTTCACACCTGCGGGAGCAGTATTTCGGTCGTGAACGCGCCGTCCTCGCTGTTGCGGGAGAGATACCCGTCCAGCCGCGCGACGATATCGTCGATGCGCACGAGACCGAAGCCGTGCCCCTCGCCCTTCGTGGTGCGGAAGCGCCCGCCGGTCTTTTCCAGCTTCTTTCCGGCGGTGAAGTTTGTAAACGAAATATAGAGCTGCGTGCCCTTCATGTCCATATAAACGCGGATGAGGCGGTCCTTTTCCGGCAGGGCCATGCTCGCCTCGATGGCGTTATCGAAGAGATTGCCGAGAATGCAGCAGAGATCGAGCTCGGACATTTTGAGCTTCACGGGGATGTGCGCGTCGGCCTGCACCGTGATGCCGCGCGATTTGGCGAGGGAAATTTTGCTGTTCAAAATGGCGTCCGCCATGGCGTTGCCGGTCTTGACGACGGTGTCCACGGTGTTCAGGTCGGTGTCCAGCTCGTCGAGATAGGCGCGGATGGCGTCCATATCGCCCTTGGCGGCGAATGCCTTGAGCACCTGGATATGATTCCGGTAGTCGTGCCGCCAGCCGCGGATCTGGCGGTACATGTTCTCCACCTCTTTATAATGCGTGTCCACCAGCTCGCGCTGGTAAGCCTCAAGCTGTTTATCCACGCGGCGGGAAAAAAGGCTCATGCTCTCACCTCTCAATGATACGCGATAACGGCGCGGTTGAGCGCTTCGTAAGCGCCGCGCGGCAGGGGGATGGCCGCGCCGTCGGATAAGATTGCATCCGTTTTCGTCACGCGGCGGATGTACGAGAGATTCACGATCGCCGCTCGTCCGATGCGGAAAAACCGCTCGTCCAGCTCGTCCGAAAGCGCACCGAGCGTTTTCTTCACGGTGTAGTCGCGCTTTGCGTGCACGGTCGTGTAGTTTTTCTCCACATCGAGATAGCGGATTTCGTAGAGCGGCACGCGGCAGAGCTCGCCGCCGCACTCAAGCGTGAGCGCGCGGCTATCCGAGCGGATCTTTGCCGCGGCGCGGTCAAGCACCTCGAAGAGCTTTTCCTCGTGGACGGGCTTTACAAGATAATGCAGCGCCGCGACGTCGTACCCCTCGGCAATATAATCCGTGTACCCGGTGATGAAAACGATCTGCACGGCGGTGTTCTCCGCGCGGACGCGCTTGGCCATCGTTACTCCGTCCATGCCGCCCATTTCCACATCGAGCAGCAAGAGATCAAAATTCTTGTCCTCGTCGTAGGCGAAGAGGAACGCCTCGGCAGAGGGGAACATCTCCAGCGCAACGCTCTCTCCCCGGCTCTCGCCCCAGGCGCGGACATACTGCGCGACGAGCTGCGCGTCCTCGGCGCGGTCGTCGCAGATGGCGGCTCTCATATTCTCCCTCCTCACGGTGTTTTTTCCATAGTATTCAATTCGCAAACGCTTGTCAAATCAAAATTCCATGTGTTATACTAAATTATTATGGAAAAGATGATGCATTCCTATATTATCTCCGGCGACGGAGACGCGGCGCGCACTCGTGCGCGGGAGATGGCGGCGGCGGCGCTCTGCGAGGGCGGCGGCGCGAAGCCCTGCCGCGCGTGCCGCCATTGCCGCAAGGTGTTCCAGGGCGAATTCCCCGGCATCCACCCGGATGTGGCGCTCGTAGAGCGCGCGGCGGACAAGTCCGGCAAGCTGCGGCGCGAGATCACCGTTGACCAGATCCGCGCGCTCGCCGTAGACGCCGCCGTGCTGCCGAACGAGGCCGACGGCAAGGTATACATCTTTCCCGAAGCGGACACGATGAACGTTGCCGCGCAAAATGCTTTCCTGAAGCTGCTCGAAGAGCCGCCGAAGGGGGTCATGTTCCTTCTCTGTGCCGAGAGCCGCGAAAAGCTGCTCGAAACGGTGCAGTCGCGCTGCGGCGAAATCCGGCTCGCGGCGGGCAAGGCCGCGCCGGACAATGAGCGCGCCAGAGGCTATCTTGAAGCGCGGCTCGACCGCGCGGAGCTTCTGCGCTGCTGCGCCGCGATGGAAAAGCTCGATAACGCGCAGCTTCTCGAGGTTGTGACCGCCGCGGAGGAGCTCGCGGTGAAGCTCGTCTCCGACCGGCGGGAGCTGCTCACGCTGGAGGCGTTTCTCCATCGCGCGGAGGAATATCTCCGCTTGAATGTCGGCACGAAGCACGTGACCGGGTATCTATCCACCTATCTGCCGGACGGCGAATAACGCCCCGGCGCTCACACATCAGGAAATGAGGAAAATTCCGTGACAGAAGTAATCAGCATAAAATTCCGCGGCCGCGGCAAGTCGTACTATTTCGACCCCGCCGGCGTGACCGCGAAGGCGGGCGACACGCTCGTCGTGGAAACGTCCAAGGGCATGGAGCTTGGCGAGTGCGTCAAGGGCAACCACATGGTCGAGGACAGCGACTGCGTGCAGCCGCTGCGTCCCGTCGTGCGCCGCGCCACGCCGGACGATCTGCGCATTGCGGAGCTCAACCGCAAGCGCGAAAAGGAAGCGCTCGGCATCTGCCGGGAGCTCATCGAAAAGCACAAGCTCGAAATGAAGCTTGTGGACGTCGAATGCTCGTTTGAGGGGAACAAGATTCTCTTCTTTTTCACCGCCGACGGGCGCGTGGACTTCCGCGAGCTCGTAAAGGATCTCGCGGGCGTGTTCCGCACGCGCATTGAGCTGCGCCAGATCGGCGTGCGGGACGAAGCGAAAATGCTCGGCGGTCTCGGCATCTGCGGTCGGCCGTTCTGCTGCCACCAGTTTTTGGACGATTTCCAGCCCGTCAGCACAAAGATGGCAAAAACGCAGTCCATGTCGCTCAACCCGGTGAAAATTTCCGGCACGTGCGGGCGGCTGATGTGCTGCCTGCGCTATGAGCAGGAGGCGTATGAGGATCTTTTGAAGCACGTGCCGAAAAACGGCGCGTTCGTCCAGACCGAGGACGGCTACGGCAACGTGACGCTCGTAAATCTCCTGCGCCAGAACGTCAAGGTGCGTCTGGACGGCCCCGGCGAAGCGCAGATCCGCACCTACGATGCCGACGAGATTGCCGAGATCCCCGGCGGCCGCCCGGCGGAGGGACAGCCCCTGCCCGATCTTCTTCGCAACAAGCCCAAAAAGGTGAAGGAAGAGATCGTCGAGCCGGAGACGAACGGCTGGATCATGCCGTCGATGATCGTGGAGGACGTGCGTACTGCACCCGCCGCGCCGCAGAGCGCGGAGAAGCCCTCCTCCGGTGAAAAGAAAAACAGCCGTTCCCGCCGCCGGAAGCGCGGCGGCCAAGGCGGCGAGAAGCGCACGGAAAAGCCCGAGCGCGTAGAGAGAGCCGAGCGTCCGGAGCGCGCCGAAAGAGCCGAGCGCACGGAAAAAAAGCCGGAGCGCGGCGAGAAAAAGTCTTCCGGCGAAAACCGCAGTGCGCGCCGCGGCGGCGAGAAACCGCCGGTGAGCGCCGCGCCCGCCGCCGACAAGGCCGAGCGCACGGATAAGCCCCGCCGCAATAATAACCACCGCCGCAGAAAGCCGAGACCCAAAACCGACGGCGGCGAAGCGCCGAAGGGCTGACGGGAGCAAACCCCTCAGTCACGGCTGCGCCGCGACAGCTCCCCTATTAGGGGCGCCAAGCCGGTATGCGGAAAGCTCTTGCCTCCCCTCGACAGGGGAGGTGGCAAAAACGAAGTTTTTGACGGAGGGGTTTTCCCTTTCGTATGCAAAAATCCCGTCTCGATCGAGACGGGATTTTTCGTATTTATTCGTGTTTGGCGCTTGCGAGATCAACGCCGCGGAAATGTTCCTTGGTGATCTTGAAAATCACTGGGCTCAGCGCAAAGAGCGCAATGAAGTTCGGGATCGCCATGAGGCCGTTAAGCGTGTCGGCGATGTTCCAGACAAAGTCGAGCGAAGAAACGCTGCCAATGACGATCACGATGATGAATACGAGCTGATAGACCTTCGCGGCGCGAAGCCCCAGCAGGTACTGCACGCAGCGCGAGCCATAGAGCGACCAGCCGAGGATCGTGGAATACGCAAAGAGCGTGAGCGCCACGGCGATGAACACCGAGGAGAACGTGCCGTTGAACACCGTGCCGAACGCCGCCGTAATGAGCGCGCTGCCGGGCTTCACGCCGAAGGTGATGTCCACGCCGCTGACGATGATGGCGAGTGCGGTGAGCGTACAGATGACGATGGTGTCCATAAACACCTCAAAGATGCCGTAAATGCCCTGTTCGACCGGGCCGTCGCAATGGGCAGCGGCGTGCGCGATCGGCGCAGAGCCGAGACCGGCCTCGTTGGAGAAGGCGCTCCGGCGCAGACCCCAGACGACCGCCTGGCGGATCGTGATGCCCGCCGCACCGCCGAGAATGGCGCGGGGCGCGAACGCCGCGGCGAAGATCTCCTTAAACGCCCGGCCAACGCCGTCGATGTTGCCGAATATGACGATGAGCGTCATGATGATGTACGCCACACTCATGAACGGGACGAGCTTTTCCGTCACAGCGCCGATGCGCTTGATACCGCCGAAGAGAACGAGCGCCGTGAGCAGCGCGAGTCCGATGCCGAGCCCCCAGCGCAGCGCGACCTGTCCGTTAAAATCGGGGTTGACGGCACACACCGCGTCTGTCACCGAGCCGACAATGGAGTTGGCCTGCGACATGTTGCCGATGCCGAACGCCGCGAGAGCCGCCAGCACGCTGAACGCCCCGGCGAGCCATTTCCACTTATCGCCCATGCCGTTTTTAATATAGTACATCGGGCCGCCGACCCAGTCGCCGCGCGCGTCGCGCTCGCGGTACTTTACCGCCAGCAGAACCTCCGAATACTTGATGACCATGCCGAGCAGCGCCGCGGCCCACAGCCAGAACACCGCGCCGTAGCCGCCCATGGCGATCGCCTGCGACGTGCCGACGATGTTGCCGGTGCCGACGGTCGCGGCGAGCGCCGTCGTCACGGCCTGCAGCGGCGTTACGGCTCCGTGCGCCGTCTCCTGCTTTTGGAAGAGCTTGCCGGCGGTGTTTTTCATCGCGTAGCCGAAGCGGCGGAACTGCACCGCTCCGCTGCCCACGGTCAGATAAATGCCTCCGGCGAACACGCACGGAAGCAGGATGTACAGCCATGCCACGTTGTTCAGCGGCCCCGTCAAAAACCGGTACAGCCAGTGGTCATAGATCGTCATATCGCATTTCCCCTCTTTTTTCCGCGTTCTCTCAAAAAATAATATGAGGATTATACGCCCTGTATGCAGGAAATGCAATAGAAAATTTTACTGATTTAACGTTTTACAGTACGTCGCACAGCAACAATTGTCACAGAACGGCTTACGTGCCGTGCACACGGCGCGCCCGTGCAGCACGAGCCGGTGGCAGAAATCGTTCGATTTCTCCGGCGGGAGGACGGCGCGCAGCTGCTTTTCGATGCGCACAGGGTCCTTCTCGTTGTCCACAAGTCCCAGGCGGTTCGAAAGGCGGATGCAATGCGTGTCCACCACGACCGCGCCGGGCTGGTGGAACACATCGCCGAGGATGAGATTGGCGCTCTTGCGCCCGACGCCGGAGAGCGTCAGGAGATCGTCCATATTGTCCGGCACCTTGCCGCCGTAGACCTCCGCGATGCGCTGCGCCTGCCAGACGAGATCGCGCGCCTTGCCGTGGTAAAAGCCGCAGGAGCGGATGATCTCCTCGACCTCGCCGATGTCCGCCGCCGCCATGGCCTCCACGCTCGGGAAGCGCGCGAAGAGCGCGGGCGTGACGAGATTCACGCGCGCGTCCGTGCACTGCGCGGCGAGCCGCACCTGCACAAGCAGCCGCCAGGCGTCCCGCTCGGTGAGCGTGCAGTCCGCCATCGGGTATTCGCGCTCGAGCGCAGAGAGAATGCCGTCGATCTGTTCCTTTGTCCGCATGAGAATCACCTCACCGCGATTTTACCACGCCGCAGCGCCCTATGACAAGATTCGCGGTTGTTTTGGCGGCGGAAAAACGGTATAATACTTTTGATTGCAGGAAAACCCCTCCGTCAAAACCTCCGGATTTGACACCTCCCCTAATAGGGGAGGCAAGATCGTTTTCTGCAAACCCACTTGGCTCCCCTAATAGGGGAGCTGTCAGCCGCAAGGCTGACTGAGGGGTTTCTCTCCCGTATTCCGCATTTTCAAAGGAGGCGTTCCGATTGCCGGAGAAAAAATACCGCCCGCTGGCGGACGAGCTGCGTCCGACAGAGCTGGACGACGTTGTCGGCCAAAACCACATTCTCGGCAAAGGCGGGCTGCTGCGCCGCATTATCGAAAGCGGCGATATCCCGAACATGATTTTTTACGGCCCGTCCGGCACGGGCAAAACGACCGTCGCGCGCATCATTGCGGAAAAGACGAACCGCACGCTGCGAAAGCTCAACGCCACGACCGCGGGGCTCGCCGATATCCGCGCGATCATCGACGAGCTCGACACCATGCTCGCGCCGAACGGCATTCTCCTGTATCTCGACGAGATCCAGTACTTCAATAAAAAGCAGCAGCAGAGCCTGCTCGAATTCATCGAGAACGGCTCGATCACGCTCATTGCGTCCACGACGGAGAACCCGTACTTTTATGTATATAACGCCGTTCTCTCGCGCAGCACGGTGTTTGAGTTCAAGGCGATCTCGCCGCGCGACGTAGAGGGCGCGGTGCGCCGCGCCGTGCGGCTGCTCTCGGAGCGCGAGGGCATCGAGGCCGACTGCCCGGACGAGGTCGTGACGCTCGTGGCGCAGGGCTGCGGCGGCGACGTGCGCAAGGCGCTCAACGCCGTGGAGCTTTTGTTCACCGCCGCGCCGCGTATTGACGGGAAGGTCGTGCTCTCGCCCGACGACGCGCGCGCCGTGACACAGCGGAGCGCCATGCGCTATGACCGCGAAGGCGACGAGCACTACGACGTTGTCTCCGCGCTTATGAAATCGCTGCGCGGCTCCGACCCGGACGCGGCGCTGCACTATCTTGCGCGCCTGCTCGAAGCCGGAGATCTCCCCGGTGCATGCCGCCGCATCCTCTGCTCGGCGAGCGAGGACATCGGCATGGCATACCCGCAGGCGGTGAGCATCGTGAAAGCGTGCGTGGATAACGCTTTGCAGCTCGGCCTGCCGGAAGCGCAGCTTCCGCTCGCGCAGGCATGCATCCTGCTCGCCACCGCGCCGAAGTCGAACAGCGTCGTCGCCGCGATTGACGCCGCGCGCGCCGACGTGCGCGCCGGAAAAAGCGGCAACATCCCGCGTGAGATGCAGAATGTCCACGCCGACGGCACGGGCTTTGAGCGCGAACAGGGGTACAAGTACCCCCACGCCTACCCCGGCCATTGGGTGCGGCAGCAGTATCTGCCCGACTCGCTCAAAAACGCGCACTATTACGAGTACGGCGACAACAAAACCGAGCAGGCCGCAAAGGCTTATTGGGAGCTGATAAAAAAATAAGCGGGCGGGGTCTTGCCCCGCCCATAGCGCGGGGTTTGTTTGACTAAACTCTGCCGCCCGCATGGCGAATGATGGCCTTCGCCAAACAAAGGTCGCTCTCGCGCACCGAGAAGCGGAGCACCGGCGACGGCCCCATCCCGTCGTACGGGATCGCCCCGGTGTGGCACACCGCCCCGCTGCGGCGAAGGTCGGCGAGCGCGGCGTTCATCTCATCCCCGGTCGAGAACCGCGCCGTGAGCTGCTGTGTATGCATTGAATCACCCCCTGTGGGGATATTTCCCGGTTTGGAGGAAAAATATGTATGGATATCCGTGTCGGAGACATTCTTGTTTTGAAAAAAAATCACCCCTGCGGCGCGTGCCGGTGGGAGGTGCTGCGCATCGGCGCAGACTTTAAGCTCCGCTGTCTCGGCTGCGGGCGCGAAGTGATGGGCGCGCGGGCCAAATACGAAAAGCAGATCAAAAAGATCGAGCGCGCCGAATTGCCGGAAATCGACGGCAAAAGCGGAAATTAACGCCCGTTTCGGTTTGACTTGCGGCGCATTTGGGCATATAATAAATAAGTTAACAGGTTTCGTATTTTATTTTGTTTTATGTGAGGTGAAGGTCATGGAATCCGGTCACAGTACCAGCGGCACAGGCGAGGGTCGATTGTCGATGGAAATACCGCCGGCATCTGTGGCCGCCGGCGCATAATCCGCCCTCCTGTGTCTTAGCTCCCCAAAAAATCCAAGGAGGTAAGACCCGATGGCAGAGACTACCGTCACTCTCGAAAGCACGCTCTCCGCGCTTGTCGAGGGGAAGAAATACGCCACACTCCGGGACATTCTCGTAACGATGAACCCGGCGGACGTGGCGGCGGTTTTTGAAGAAACGGACGAACTTGCCCTGCCGCTCCTTTTTCGGCTGCTGCCGAAGGAGCTGGCGGCGGAAACGTTCGTCGAAATGCAGCCCGAGCAGCAGGAGCTGCTGATCCGCGGCTTTTCCGACACCGAGCTCAAGGAAGTCGTGGACGAGCTGTACGTGGACGACGCGGTCGATCTCGTCGAGGAGATGCCCGCAAACGTCGTAAAGCGCATTCTCCGGCAGGCCGATCCCGACATGCGCCGGATGATCAACGAGATACTGCGTTATCCCGAAGACAGCGCCGGCAGCATCATGACAACGGAGTTCGTCTCTCTCCGCCCGCAGATGACCGTGGAGGAGGCGACCAAGCGCATCAAGCGCACCGGCGTTGACAAGGAAACGATCAACACCTGCTATGTGACCGATAAAGGCCAGCTCATCGGCGCGCTCTCGCTGCGGACGCTCATTCTCTCGGACGACGACGATGTCATTGAAGACATCATGGAGCCGAACGTCATCTCCGTCACAACGTCCGAGGATCAGGAGACCGTCGCGCAGATGTTCTCCAAATATAACTTCAACGCCCTCCCGGTCGTGGACACCGAAAACCGGCTCGTCGGCATCGTCACCGTGGACGACGCCATCGACGTCATGGAAGAAGAGGCCACCGAGGACATTGAAAAGATGGCCGGCATGGCCCCCTCGGAGCGGCCGTATCTCTACACGAGCGTTGTCGAGACATGGAAAGCGCGTATCCCGTGGCTGCTCATCCTCATGCTTTCAGCCACGTTTACGGGGCTCATCATCAACCATTTTCAAAATCAGCTCGCAGCGTGCCTTGTGCTCTCGTCGTTCATCCCGATGCTCTCCGGCACGGGCGGCAACAGCGGCACGCAGGCGTCCGTCGCCGTCATCCGCGGTCTCGCGCTCGACGAGATTGAGTTTTCCGATCTCTGGGCGGTCGTGTGGAAGGAGATGCGCGTGAGCGTTCTCTGCGGCGTGTGTCTCGCGGGCGCAAACTTCGTCAAAATGATGCTCGTGGACAATCTTCTGCTCCACAACGGCGTCACCGCGCTCGTCGCGGCGGTCGTATGCCTGACGCTCGTGTGCGTCGTGTTCATTGCAAAGCTTGTCGGCTGCTCGCTGCCGATCCTCGCGGAAAAGCTGGGGTTTGACCCCGCGGTCATGGCGAGCCCCTTCATCACGACGATTGTGGACGTCCTTTCCCTGCTGATCTATTTTTCCATCGCCTCTGCCCTGCTGGGGCTATAAATCACACATTATCATTTCCAAGGAGATTTTTACCCTATGAGTGAATGCACGCACGATTGTTCGACCTGCGGCTCGTCCTGCGGCGAGCGCACCGAACCGCAGAGCCTTCTTCAGCCGCTGAACAGCGCCTCCCGCGTCGGCAAGGTCATCGCCGTGGTGAGCGGCAAGGGCGGCGTCGGCAAGTCGATGGTCACGTCGATGCTCGCGGTGCTCATGCAGCGCCGCGGCTACAAGACCGCCATTCTCGATGCCGACATCACCGGCCCTTCCATTCCGAAGGCCTTCAACATCCACGGCAACTGCTTCCAGAGCGAAAACGGCATTGAGCCGCTTGAATCCCACACCGGCATCAAGGTGATGAGCATCAACCTCCTGCTCGAAAAAGAGACGGAGCCGGTGCTCTGGCGCGGCCCGGTGATCGCGGGCGTCGTCAACCAGTTCTGGACGGATGTGCATTGGGGCGATGTGGACTATATGTTCGTCGATATGCCTCCCGGAACGGGCGACGTGCCGCTGACGGTGTTCCAGTCGCTGCCGGTGGACGGCGTGATCGTCGTGGCGAGCCCGCAGGAGCTCGTCGGCATGATCGTGGAAAAGGCAGTCAATATGGCCGCGATGATGAAGAAAAACGTTGTCGGTCTCGTGGAGAACATGTCGTACTACGTCTGCCCGGACTGCGGCGCGAAGCATGAGATCTTCGGCGCGAGCCGTGCCGACGGTCTCGCGGCGCTGCACGGCATTCCCAACGTCGCCAAGCTCCCGATCGATCCGCGTCTCGCCGCCTGCTCCGACGGCGGTCTCATGGAGGTTTTCTCCGGCGACTGGCTCGACGGCATGGCCGATGCCGTGGAAAAGCTCTAATCCGCTCCCATGGAGATACGCCGGTTCGTTCCCGGGGAGGAGCAGGCGCTCAGCCGTCTCGCAACGCGGACGCTGCTGGAATATAACAGCAGACACACCGCGCCCGAGGAGGAGCCCTGGATCCCCCTGCTCGTGGAGAAATACCGTCCCGAGGCAATCCTCAGCTTTTCCGAGACCGGGCACACGTATGTGCTCTGCGACGGGAACACGCTTCTCGGCATGGGCGGCGTTCGCAAGACCGGAGACGACGAGTGCCTGATCTACGGTCTCTTCCTCGCGCCGGAGGCCATCGGGAAGGGATACGGCGCACAGCTTTTTCATGCGCTGGAAAAAGACGAGCTCTATACGCAATGCAGCCGCGCCTGGCTCATCCCCACCACGGCGGCGCTGGGCTTTTACGAAAAAATGGGCTACACCTATATGGACGGCTACCGCGTCCGCCGAAAGGACGACGGGCTGTTCTATATGGAAAAGCATTTGAAATGATCGGTTCTCCCCTGTGCGATTACTCGTACGGGGGAGATTTTTGTTGGGGGCGGCAGAGAAACCCTTCCGTCAGCCTTACGGCTGCCACCTCCCCTGTTAGGGGAGGCAAGTAAGTTTAGTGCAAACCAGCTTGGCTCCCCTCGATAGGGGAGCTGGCACGGCGCAGCCGTGACTGAGGGGTTTTCCCCGGCAAGGTCTTTTCAACGGCGGAAAAATGCGGTATACTTTCCTTGTATCTCTTAAGATAAGGAGCGATGCCGTTATGATGGAAGAATCGAGAGCGTTTCTGCGCACCCTGGGTCTGCCAGGGGGCGATCTTCACTCTCTCCCGACCTCGGAGGCGACCTTCCCCGGCGGGGCGCAGTTTGGGATCGAAGTCCCCACGGTGAATACCGCTGCCGCCGCCCGTGCGCTGCTGCGCGAGGCACAGCGTCTTGGCATCACGGTCAACCGCATCGACGAAACGCTCGGCGCTTTCCGCCACACGCGCGCAGAGCTTATGGAATATGCCGCGCTCTGCCGCGACAACGGCGTCGCGCTCACGGTATCGATCGGCCCGCGCGCCGCTTACGACACCTCCGCCACCCGTCTTTCGCGGCAGGGCGCCGTCATCGGCTACCGGCTGCGCGGCGAGGAACAGCTCGTCCGCGCGCTGGAGGATGCGAAACGCGTGTGCGATCTCGGCATCCGAGGGCTGCTCGTGTACGACGAGGGGCTTCTCTGGGTGCTCAATGAGGCGCGCCGCGCCGGCGAGCTGCCCGCGGACACGGTGCTCAAGGCGAGCGCCCATTGCGGCCACGGGAACGGCGCTTCGTTCCGGCTGCTCGAGCGCTGCGGTGCGGACAGCATTAACCCCGTGCGCGATCTTTCGCTCGACATGCTCTGCGCGCTGCGCGCGAGCGTTTCCGTCCCGCTCGACATCCATACCGACTGCCCGGAGGCCTCCGGCGGGTTTATCCGCACCTACGAAGCGCCCGAGATCGTGCGCTGCTGCGCGCCGGTGTATCTCAAAGCCGGCAACAGCGCTCTCGCCGCCCACGGCTCGCTGCCCACGGAGGCGGACGCCGCGCGCATGGCGCAGCAGGCCGCCATCGTGATGGAAATGCTCGGCCGGTATCTCCCCGAAGCGCGCCAGCTTAGCCGCGGCGAAGGCCACGGGCAGGTCGCCGAAGCGGAGGTTTGCGTATGAGAGAGCGCATTGACGCCGCCGCGCTGCGCGCCTTTTCCGAAGCTCTCTGCTGCGCAGCGGGGCTTTCAAAGCAGGACGCCGCGCTTTTATCCGACAGCATCGTCTTTGCCGAGTGCCGGGGCGTTACCTCGCACGGGCTGCTGCGTCTGCCGCAGTACATTGCCCGTCTCCGCTCGGGCGCGACGGCGATGAACGTTTCCATGCCGTTCACCATGGAGTCCGGCGGCACGGCGCGGCTCGACGCGCAGAACGGTCTCGGCCAGCTCGCCGGACGGAAGGCCTCTGCCAAGGCGGAGGAGCTCGCCGCGACATACGGCGTTTCGTTCGTCGCGGTGGCAAACTCCAACCATTTCGGCACGGGCGCGTGGTACGCCATCCCCGCGGCACAGCGCGGCTTTTTCGCTTTCAACATCTCTTCGGCGGCAAGCGCCATGGCGCCGCACGGCGCAGCGCAGCCGCTTCTCGGCACCGACCCGGTCGGTCTCGCGCTGCCGCGCAGCGAAGGAAAGACCCCGATCGCGCTCGACATGGCGCTCTCCACCGTCGCGCGCGGCAAGATCCGCTATGCTGCGCTGAACGGCACGCCCATCCCCGATACCTGGGGGCTGGACGCACACGGCGCGCCCACGACCGACGCCTCCGCCGTTTTGCACGGCGGCACACTCCTCCCTGCCGGAGGCGCAAAGGGCTCGGGGCTCGCGATCTTTATTGAGCTTCTCTGCGCTGTGCTCACGGGCAGCAGCGCGCTCGGCGGCGCGGGGCTGCTCTCCGATCTCTCGCGCCCGGCGGGAACGGGGCACGTGTTCGGCTGCGTGGATATAAAGCGCTTTCTGCCGCTCGAAACCTTTGAACGCTTGTGCGAGGAAAGCCTCGCGCGCGTCACCTCTCTCACCCCGGCGCAGCCGGGCGGTGAGGTGCTGCTCCCCGGCGAGCCGGAGGAGCGCTGCGCCGCCGAGAGCGCTGCTAACGGCGTGCCGGTCGCCCCGGCGCTTCGCGATACGCTCAACGCGCTCGCCGAAGAGCTCGGCTGCGCGGCACGACTCTGAATCCGACATTTTAACCCTTTATACATTTTGGAAGGAGGACGTATCCCCCCATGAAACTCCGCATTGACACCTCCCGCTCCTACGCACTCGCGCTCGAAGGCGGTGGGGCGAAGGGCGCATACCAGATCGGCGCATGGAAGGCGCTGCGCGAGGCGGGCGTGAAGATCGACGCCGTCGCGGGCACCTCCGTCGGCGCGCTCAACGGCTCGCTCATCGTGATGGGCGATCTTGAAAAGGCGGAAAACATCTGGGAAAACATCCGCTATTCGCAGGTCATGGACGTCGATGACGAGACGATGTCGCGCCTTTTGAAGGGCGGCGTGAAGCTCGACGAGCTGGACGGCGTGGCGCAGCAGATGATCGAGGTCGTGAAAAACCGCGGCTTTGACGTTACGCCGCTGCGCGAGTGGATATCGCAGGTCGTAGACGAGAAGACGGTGCGCGAATCCCCGGTGGAGCTCTTCATCGACACGTTCTCCCTCTCGGACGGAAAGCTGCTCGAGCTGCGCGCCAAGGATCTGCCGGAGGGCACGCTCTGCGACATGCTGCTCGCAAGCGCGTATCTCCCGGTGTTCCGCAGCGAAAAGCTCGGCGGCAAGCGCTACGCCGACGGCGGGCTGCGCGACGTGCTGCCGCTGCACGTGCTCATCGAGCACGGCTACAAGGACATTCTCGCGCTGCGGCTCTTCGGCATCGGCGTGGAGCGCTCGGTGAAGATCCCGGAGGACACGCGCGTTTACACCGTGGAGCCCACCGCTGATCTCGGCAGCACGCTGGAATTTGAACCGGCGCAGAGCCGGGAAAACCTGCGCGCCGGATATTACGACATGCAGCGCTTTCTCTATGGGCTGCGCGGCGCGAAATACTACGTGGACTGCGAATGGGACGAAGCGAAAGCCCTCTCCCTTCTTTCGGACGCCGCCTCCGCCGGAGAGAGCGTCAGTCTGCGCACGCTCTGCGAAAAGCAGCTCCCCGCGCTCGCCAAGCGGCTCGACGCCGAAAAGGGCGACTACATTGACCTCGCCGTGGCGCTCGTCGAGGCCGCGGCGGAGCAAAAGGGCGTTGATCTCTGGCAGATCGTCACGGCGGACGAGCTGCTCGAGCTCGCGGGCGGCGGCGCAGCGCTCGCCGCGGCGTTTGCCGAGCCCGCCCCGGCGCGCAAGCTCGCCCGGCAGGGCGCAACGGCGCGTCCCGCCCCGGCGCTTTTGGGGCGCAAGCGCGCCGCGCAGGGCCGCCGCCGTCCGGACGGCGACGAGGGGCTGAACGTCTGCCTCATGAACGATTCCTTCCCGCCGGTCGTGGACGGCGTGGCGAACGCCGTGGTGAACTATGCAAAAATTCTCACCGAGACGGAAGGGCTATGCGCCGTTGCGACGCCGGAATACCCGGGCGTCGTGGACGACTACCCGTTCCCTGTCGTGCGCTATCCGAGCATTGATACGACGAAGATGACCGGCTACCGCGCCGGGAACCCGTTCGCCCCCGCCGCCGTGGCGGAGCTCGCGGCTATGGATTTTGACATCATCCATACGCATTGCCCGATCGTCTCCACGATGCTCGCACGCAGTCTGCGCGAGGCGATCGACAAGCCGGTCGTGTTCACCTATCACACGAAATTCGACATTGACATCGCCAAGGCCATCCGCGGCAAAACGCTGCAGGAGGCAGCGGTGAAACTGCTCGTGAGCAACATCTCCGCGTGCGACGAGGTGTGGGTCGTGAGCCGCGGCGCGGGCGAAAACCTCCGCTCGCTCGGCTACGCGGGCGACTACATCGTCATGCCGAACGGCGTTGATCTGCCGCGCGGCAAGGCTTCTCAGGAGGCCGTGGACGCGCTGAGCAAGAAATGGGCGCTGCCTTCGGACAAGCCGGTGTATCTCTTTATCGGGCGCATCATGTGGTATAAGGGGCTGCGCATCATCCTCGACGGGCTCAAAAAGGTACGCGACGCCGGCGGCGATTTCTGCATGGTGTTCGTCGGCGACGGGCAGGACCGCCCCGCCGTGGAAGAATACGCCGCGCAGCTCGGTCTCACCGATCTCTGCCGCTTCACCGGCACCGAGCGCGACCGCGACACGATCCGCGCGTGGTATACCCGTGCCGATCTCCTGCTCTTCCCCTCGACGTTCGACACGAACGGCCTCGTTGTGCGCGAGGCGGCGGCGTGCTCGCTCGGCAGCGTGCTCATTGAGGGCAGCTGCGCCGCCGAGGGCATCACCGACGGCGACACCGGCATCCTCATCCCCGAAAACGGCGACGGTCTCGCCGCAGCGCTGCTGCGCGAGGGCGTGAATCGCGAGTATTTCGCCCGCATCGGCGAAACCGCCTCGGAGAAGATCTATCTCTCGTGGGAGGACAGCGTGAAAAATGCGCGTGCGCAGTACCGCAGCGTGATCGAGCGCTGGAATAGCGGCGAGCTGCCGCGCCGCCGCGTTCTCCCCGGCGCGCCGGAATGGACCGGCGACGTCGCCGAGCTCATCAACCGCGCCCGCACCAGCTGGGACA
>CAVIVK010000070.1:0-7241 GCA_963645975.1 Bifidobacteriaceae bacterium
GTTCCATGAGGAGTACCTCCTGCGCGTTCAGCCGAGGAAAAGCTGCCCGGTGATCTCCATCGGACGGTGGCGCGGCGCGTTGGCCACGCCGGTCACGGCGCCGTTTTCGGCGACGTCCGCTTCAATCTCCACACGCAGCACGCCGAACGGCAGCTTCGGTGAGGCGGCAAAGCGGAAGTGCGCGCCATCGCGCACGCAGTCGGTCAGCGGCACGGTGAAGCCGAGGAGCTTCGCTTCGCCGGAGAAGGCCGTTTCGGATTCGATATGCAGCTGCGCGTCCACTTTGATCCAGCCCATCGGGGACTTGATCTGCACGTCGGCGGGATAGGTATGTCCGGTAAGTATCATCATGAGCGAGCACCATCCTTTTTTAAATTTCGTTTCGGCAGCAGCGAGAGCGCGTTGCCGGTAAAGAGCCGGTCCTTCTGTTCGGCGGTGAGCTTTTCGGTCTGCTCCAATGCCTCAGCCTGTCCGACGCAGGCGGAAATGTCCGTATACGGCGTGTCGGAGCCATAGAGAATGTGCGTGTCGGGCACGTTGCGCAGCAGCATTTCCAGCTGCTTGGGCTCGGAAAAGCCCGCCGCGTCAAAGTAGACGTGCGCCATGTCCGCCATGATGTCCGCCCGCCGGTCGGGATCGGCAAAGCGCAGCATCAGCGCGAAGCTCTCAAACCGGTCGGCGAGGATGGGGAGAAATGCGCCTGCGTGCGGGATGACCCAGCGTATGTTCGGATAGCGCGTGAACGTGTCGTTCTGCACCATGTTGAGGAAGGTGCGCGTTGTCTCCGTGAAATACTCAAAAGCCGGAATGGGAATTTCCTCGTTGACGCCGGGAACCGTGACGGCGGGCTGTGTCGGATGCATCACGGCGAGCGCGCCGCGTCCGTCCAGCTCCGCCATCAGCTCGTCAAGCCGGCGGTCGCCGAGATATACGCCGCCGTAGTTCGTCATGAGTCCCACGCCATCGGCGCCGAGCTCGTCGAGACAGTAGCGCGCTTCAAAAATGCTGCTGTCCACGTGCGGCAGCGGAAGCGTTGCGAGAAAGCCGAGATTGCCTGGCGCGCGGGATACGATTTCCGCGCCCTGCTCGTTGACCTTTCGGGCAAGCTCCCGGCTGCGGAACTTGTTGCCGGTATAAAGGCTCGGCGAGGAGATCGAGAGCAGGGCATACGATATGCCGAGCTCGTGCATGGCCTCCTGCTGCCATGCTTCGTTCCACTCGGGCGTCGGGAAACCGTCCGGGCAGTACATCCCCTCTTCCGCCAGAAAGTCATAGTATGCTTCCGGCAGATAGTGCGCCTGAAAGTCGATCTTGTTTTGATGCTTCATGTGTATTCCTCCGTTTTTTCGCCGCGCAGCGGCAGGGAAGCGCTGCCGGTCTGGATGGTTCCGTACAGATGCCGGCCGCAGAGCTGGATAGTCGTGCGGCAGCAAAGCCGCCCCACCGCCGTGCGAAGCTCGTGGACGAGACAGAGAATGCCGCCGTGCCGCTCGCCGGTAAGGGCGTTTTCAAAACCCAGCAGGGAGAGCCGGCCGCACACCGCGCCGCCGATATCTTCCCATTCCAGCCGTCCCCGGCGCTCGCCAAGCTGGCCTTCCAGAACGATGTTATAGGTCTCTTTCATAAGAAGCCCTCCGTTTCGAGAGCGAGAATACGCTGCCAAAAAGGAAAAAACAAAGGTCAATCCGGTTCGCCTTGTCAAAATTATGACACGGCAGAGCGGATTGACCTTCTTGTATTTGCGGGGGGATATGTGGTATAATCTGGTACAAAAGGGGGCGACGCCTTTGGAACATAAACCGAACGCCGCTTCGGAGCAGACACGCCGCGCACTTGCAGCCGCGCTCAAAGCGCTCATGGCGCAAAAGCCGCTCGAAAAAATTACCATTCGGGACATTACCGACCTTGCCGGTATCCGCCGCCAGAACTTCTATTACCACTTTGAGGACGTTTACGATCTCATGCGCTGGATGTTTCAGGAGGAGGCCGTGGCACTCCTGCGCGAGCACGAGGGGACGCTCCTCTGGCAGGAGGGGCTTTTACAGCTCTTCCGATATATCGAGGCGAACCGCGCCGTATGCCTGTGCGCGCTGCATTCGCTGGGGCGGGAGAGTCTCAAACGCTTTTTCTCCGATGACGTGCACGCGATCATCCACCGCGCCGTAGAGCGTTTTGGCGAGGAGGTCGGTGCGCTGGACAGCGAGCAGGACGCCGATGTGGAGACGATGACGCAGTACTATGTCATTGCCGTAGCGGGGATGCTCGAAAGCTGGCTCGTCGGCGAGATTGACAAAACGCCGGAGCAGCTCATCGCGTTTATGGATCAGGTCATCTCCGACCATGTGTGCGGCGCGCGAGCGCGCCTGCGCGGGAAATAAAATAATAATGTTAACGGGCGCTGACCGGAACATCCGGTCAGCGCCCTTTTTGTGTATGTGCAGCAGATTCAGTTGGCACTATAGTCCCGCCGGCCGGCGCGCTTGTGCTCGCTGTTGCGGTGGAAGCGCTCAATGATCGCGCGCTCGGCATCGGTCACCTCGCCGCCATCCATGTAGCGGTCGATGGCGGCATAGGAAACGCCCATCTCCTTCTCGTCCGTCTGCCCCTCGAAAAGGCCGGCGGAGGGAGCTTTGTGCCGGATGGTCTCCGGCGCGTCGAGATAGTCGAGAAATTCAAAGATCTCGGTCACGCTCAGATCGGCAATGGGGTTGAAGTCCGCGGCGGCGTCGCCCCACTTGGTGCAGTAACCCATGTACGCCTCGCTGCGGTTGCCCGTTCCGGCGACGAGCCGGTGCTCGGCAGCTGCAACGGCGTAAAGCGCCGTCATGCGAAGACGCGGGGCGATGTTCGATACGGCGGCGTTGTTGAGCTCGACGCCCGACTTTTCGAGCGCGGCGACGATCGCGCCGCGCGTTTCGGTGAGATCCACGGTGCGGTACGCGATGCCATACTGCGTCGCAACGCGGATTGCGTCGTCCGTGTCGCTGCCGTAGTTCTGCGTCGTGGCGCAGGGCAGGAGGATGCCCACGGTATTGTCGCACGCCTTCTTGCAGAGAATGCCGACAAGCGCGCTGTCTTTGCCGCCGCTGTTGCCGTAAACGATGCCCTCACAGCCGCTTTCCGTCAGCATCTGCCGGATAAAGGCAACGCGGTTTTCCAGTTCCTTTTCATAGTTTCGCATGATAAAATTCCCTCCTTTTAGAGAATATGAAGTCTCGAAAGCATGACCTGCCGGGCGGCCCCCTCGGCGGTGTCGTCGAGCGGGGCAAGCTCCGCGGAGCCATATTTGCGGCAGAGTGCGCCGCGCAGTATCTCGTCGCAGAGCGCCGGATTCTTCGGCAGGAGCGGGCCGTGGCTATAGGTGCCGAATACGTTCTTATACCGCACGCCCTCCGTGCCGTCCTCGCCGTTGTTGCCGTGGCCGCGCAGCACCGTGCCGAGCGGCGTGAGCGAAGCGCCGAGGCGGGTGCGCCCGCCGTGGTTTTCAAACCCGATGACGATCCCGCCGCCGGTCTCTTCGCCGAGCCGGTAGGCGTAATTGCCGATGAGCCGGTCGTAGGAGCCCTCGGTCGTAAAGTCCAGAATGCCGGTATAGTCGCACCATTGCCCGGCTGCCGTGCGGTAGCCATTGCCCAGAAGCTGATATCCGCCGCAGATGCAAAGGAGCGTTTTCCCGTCCTCTGCCGCAGAGCGGATGTTCTCCGCACGCCCGGCGCGGAGATCGGCAAGGAGCACCGTTTGCTCAAAGTCCTGCCCGCCGCCGATGAAGAAAAGATCGTACCCGGTGAGATCGTCGGCGGTGCCGAGCGGCAGCTCCGTCACGGCGCAGCCGATGCCGCGCCATTCGAGCCGCTTTTTCATGCACGCGATGTTGCCCCGGTCGCCGTAAAGGTTGAGCACATCCGGGTACAGATGGCAGATGTTCAGTTCTATCATTCCCAGAACCTCCCTCCGCCGGCGAGCGCAGACAGCTTGTCGCGCACCGTGAGCATGGATGTGTAGTTCGGCAGCACGACAACCGGCTTTCCGGCGCATTGCACCGCCGCGGCAAGATCATCCGCCGTGTCGTATACGGTGATGGTGCGATCGTCCGCCCCGGCGTATTTGAGCCGGAGCCGCATGTCCTGCGCGCGCACGCCGTAAACACCGATGGACGCATAATGGCGCGCAGCGAAAAGGCTTTCGTAATCGGCGTCCCAGATCCAGGAGACGTCTGTGCCGTCGGCGGCGTTGTCGTTCAGGCAGAAGATGGGGAGAATGTCCTCGCTCTGCGCGGCGAGAAACTCGAGTGCGCGGTCGCACCCCGCGGGGTTTTTCACGAGCACGATGCGAACGCTCGTTTCCCCGACGGTGAGCTGCTCCATCCGCCCGAACACCGCGCCGAAATCAGCGAGCGAGGCGCGGCAGATGTTCATATCCCAGCCCATAGCGCGCGCGGCGGTGAGCGCCGCGGCGGCGTTGCAGACATTGTATAGCGCCGGGAGCGCGAGATCGAAGGAGATCGTCCCCTCCGGCGTGCGCATCGTGACGGCGCTGCCGCCGCCGGGGATGGCTTCCACGCTCTCCACGGCCATGTCCGGCGCGGGGCGCTGCGCGCCGCATTCCGGGCAGTACCAGTCGCCGAGATGGGCGAACGTGTGCCGCCGGTAGGCGTAGCGCGCACCGCAGCGCAGACAATGCGGCGCGTCCGAAACGTTCGGCACGGCGTTGCTCGAAATGTTTTCAAGACCAAAATACACGGTCTCGTTCGGCACGTCCCAGCCGAGCGACGCGGTGAGCGAGCAGTCGGCATTCAGGCAGAGCACCGCGCCGGGGGCTTTTTTTATGCCCTCGGCGATGAGATCGCGCGTGTGCGTCACTTCGCCGTAGCGGTCGAGCTGGTCGCGGAAGAGATTTGTCACGATCACCGCGCGCGGTTGGAGTGCCGCGGCGACGGCGGGGAAGTTTCCCTCGTCGCACTCGATGACGGCGAGCGTCTTCTTCGGCTTGCCGAGAAGATTCGCGTTTTCAATAAACTCCGCGGTGATGCCGCTCGTGAGATTCGCACCGGAGCGGTTGGAGAAATACGGCGTTCCGGCCTTGTCGAGCATGTGGCGGAGCATACCGGCGGTCGTCGTTTTGCCGTTCGTGCCGGTGATGATCACCGTTTCCACGCCGCGGCCAAGCTCGCGCATCAGCCCTGGATATACGCGCAGCGCTGCCTTTCCGGGCAGCGCTGTGCCGCCGCGGCCGAGGAGCCGCAGCGCGAGCCGCGCAAGGCGGCTCGTGACGCACGCGAAAAATACGCGCAGTTTTTTCATAGACGGATATATTCCTCGCGGCCTGCGCCCACGGACACCCAGCCGATGCGGCAGCCGACGGCGTTTTCGAGATAGCGGACGTAGTTTCTCGCGGCTTCGGGCAGATCCTCAAACTTGCGGCAGCCGGAAATATCACCGGAGAAGCCTTCCACGTATTCGTACACGGGCTTGCAGCGCTCGAGCACGGTCTCCACGGGGAAGGTGTGGATCACCTTGCCGTCTACCTCGTAGCCGGTGCAGACGGGGATCTTCTCCCAGCCGGAGAGCACGTCGAGCTTCGTGAGCGCGAGCTCGGTCGCGCCCTGCATCTGCACGCCGTAGCGGGAGGCGACAACGTCAAACCCGCCCACGCGGCGGGGACGGCCTGTGGCCGCGCCATACTCGGCGCCGGCCTCGCGCAGACGGTTGCCCTCTTCGCCGAAGAGCTCGCAGACAAACGGGCCTTCGCCGACACAGCTCGAATACGCCTTCATGATGCCGACGACGCTGTCCAGCCGCTTGGCGGGGATGCCCGCGCCGATGGGGGCGTAGGCCGCGATCGTGGACGAAGACGAGGTGTAGGGGTAGATGCCGAAGTCAATGTCGCGCAGCGCGCCGAGCTGGGCCTCAAAGAGGATGCTCTTGCCCGCGTCCGCCTGCGCGGAGAGGTATTCGGTCGTGTTGCAGAGATACTCGCGCCACGGGAAGGCGTATTTTTCCAGCCACTCGTACATTTCATCAACGCTCACCGGCTCATGACCGTAGCCCTGCACGGTGATGTTCTTCCACTCGACGAGATCGGCGAGCTTTTCGCGCAGCTTGTCCGGGAAGAGCAGATCGCCGGTGCGCAGCGTCTTCTTCATATACTTGTCGGCATACACCGGGCCGATGCCGCGGCGCGTGGAGCCGAACATCTTATCAGCAAGCCGATCCTCCTCGAGAATGTCCATCATCTTGTGGTACGGCATGCAGATCGTGGCGCGGTCGCTGATCTTCAGATGCTCGGGCGTGATCTCCACGCCCTGCTCGCGGATGTGCGCGACTTCCTTCGTGAGGTGTTCAAGATCGAGCACCATGCCGGGGCCGAGAACGTTCACCGTGCCGGGGCGCAGAATGCCGGACGGCAGCAGATTGAGAATGAATTTGCCGCGCTCGTTCACGACGGTGTGACCGGCGTTGTTGCCGCCCTGATAGCGGACAACGATCTCGTGTTCGGCGGAGAACAGGTCGACCATGCGGCCCTTTCCTTCGTCGCCCCAGTTGATTCCGACAACAGCAGTAAGCATTTTTATATCCTCCTTGCTTTTTAGACACGCACCGGAACGCTCCCGGCGATATCGCCGCGGCGCGCTTCCAGCACGGGATAAACATGAGTTTCGAGAAAGGCGCGCGTCTGCTCCGGCGCGAGCCCGACGAACTGGCGGACGTCCAGAAGCTTTTTCAGAGCCTCGCTCGTCAGATGGAACCGCTCGTCCGCGAGCAGCATATCAAGCAGATGCCCATCCTCGCCGCGCAGCTTGACGCTCTCGGCGGCGCGTACCGAGTACTGCCGGATGACCTCGTGCAGCTTCTGGCGGTCCTCGCCGAGCGACACGGCGCGCATGAGAATGTTCTCGGTCGCAAGAAACGGCAGCTCTTCGCGCAGATGCTTTTCCATCACGCGCGGATAGACCTTGCAGCCGCGCACCACGTTGGCGCAGAGCGTCAGAATGGCGTCGCACGCGAGGAAACCCTCCGGCAGCGTGAGACGGCGGTTCGCCGAATCGTCGAGCGTGCGCTCGAGCCACTGCGTCATGGCGGTGTCCGCGGTGTTGGAAGCGAGATTTACCACATAGCGGCTGAGCGAGCACACACGCTCGCAGCGCATGGGATTACGCTTGTAGGCCATGGCGGAGGAGCCGACCTGTTCGGTCTCAAACGGCTCGTCCAGCTCGCGCAGATGCGCGAGAAGGCGCATGTCCG
>CAVIVK010000071.1:0-13503 GCA_963645975.1 Bifidobacteriaceae bacterium
GGCGCGGCCATCGCATAGAAAAACTGCGGGATGTACGAGGAATAATAAAGATCGAGCTGCTCCACGCCCTCCATGGCCACCTGCGTGAGCCCGGCCATGCTCATGCCGTCCGCCGAGCGGACGCCGAGGCGGACGATCTTATCGTACACACGCTCGCGCAGTTCCTTTTTGGCCCGGCGGCCAAGCGTATCGCGCAGCTCTCCCGCGGCGCGGGATGCGGCATACCGCACCGCTGCGCCCGCCGCAGCAATCGCCGCCGGAAGCAGAAAGACGCGAGCGGTTTCGTATTGTTGGAAATTTACCGCCAGCTCAATCGTGCGGCAAATGGCCGCCGTGATGCTGAGGTTGGCAAAAAGGCCGAGGATCATCAGCGCGACCGTATAATAAATGTACCTTTTGTTTTCGCCCAGAAGGGCGAGGAGCTTTTTGTCGATCATGTGTTCTCTCCGTTAGTTTATTGGTTAGCACACGCTAACGCTTTAGCAGAAAAGAGCAGCGGCACGCTTTGCGTTACCCGCTGCTTACTATCTTATTATATAACCATTCTTCGCCGTATTGTCAATCGAATGGAGAGAAAGAAGAAAGAAAACGTCGTCTTTTTGCGGCAGCGAGCATATCTGCGCACCGCGTGCCGCACATTTTTTCACGCCGCTCTTTCACGCCGGGAAAAACTGTGATAAGATTGACCCGTGAAAAAATATCGGGGAGGAACATCCCATGGGAAGAACGAAAACCGCGCCGCAGCTCGTCGCCGTGATCGGCGGCGGCGCGGGCGGGCTTTGCGCGGCGATCGCCGCCGGGCGTGCCGGGGCGGATGTCGTAATTTTTGAACAGGCCAACCGCGTCGGCAAAAAGCTGCTCAAAACCGGCAACGGGCGGTGCAATCTCTCGAATGCGCGCGTTTCGCCGGAGCAGTATAACCGCCCGGACTTCGTCGCACCCGTCCTCGCAGGCATGCCGTGCGATGCGCTGCTTTCTTTCTTCGGCTCGCTCGGGCTGTGGACGGTCACGGACGAGGAGGGGCGCGTCTATCCGCGCAGCGACACCGCCGCTTCCGTGCTCGACGTGCTGCGCCTCGGCTGTGAGGCTCTGGGCGTTGAGGAGCGCTGCTCAGCGGAAATCGCTGCCATTGCTCCGCAGGGGCACGGCTTCCGCCTCACCGCCCGCACCGGGGAAAAGCTTTTCGCCGACCGCGTGATCGTCGCGACCGGCGGCGGCACGAGTCTTCTCCGGCCGCTCGGCCACAAAATGGTTCCGTTCTCCCCCATTCTCTGCCCGCTCAAAACCGACACGGAATCTGTCCGCGGTCTCACGGGGCTGCGGTGCGCCTGCCGCGCGGAGCTTATCCGCCGCGGGAAGAGCGTGTATGCTGAGGACGGCGAAATCCTTTTCCGCGATTTCGGCGTGAGCGGTATTCTCGCGCTCAATCTCTCGCGGCATGCCCTTCCGGGCGACACACTCTCGCTCGATCTGCTGCCGGAGCTGTCTCTGGACGCACTCACGGAAAGGCTCGCAGCGCAGAAAGCGCTGCGCCAAAACGCCGATCTCTTCACCGGCATTTTCCACCGGCGGCTCGGCGAGGCGATAGCGCGCCGCGCCAAAAGCGATGATGCGGCAGAGCTCGCGCGTATTATCAAAGACTACCGTCTCTCGGTTCTTGGCCCCGGCGACACACAGCACGCACAGGTGACGCGTGGCGGCGCGGACACCGCCGAATTCGATCCCGAAACATTGGAGAGCCGCCGCGTGCCGGGGCTCTACGCCGTGGGCGAGGCGCTCGACATCGACGGCGCGTGCGGCGGCTGCAACCTGCATTGGGCGTTTGCCTCCGGGCTGCGCGCGGGAGGGAGCGCTGCCCGTGGTTGAAGTTCGTGATGTCCGTCTCTCGCTCGACGGCGATCTCAAAACGGCGTGCGCAAAAAAGCTGCGCGTCCCGGTCTCCGACGTGCTGGAGGCAAAGCTCCTTCGCCGCAGCGTGGACGCGCGGCACAAGGACGACGTGCATTTTACCGTGACCGCCGCCGTTTCCCTGCGGCGCGGCGAGGAGAAGTTCCCGCCCCATATACCGTGGACACCGCCGCACATCGAGGTTTTAAAGGAAAAACCCACTCATCGCCCCGTCGTGTGCGGGGCGGGCCCCGCAGGGCTTTTTGCAGCGCTCACGCTCGCGCGCGCGGGCGCGGAGCCGATCCTGCTCGAGCGCGGCAGCGCCGTAGACGAGCGAAAGGCGGATGTGGAGGCGTTCTATCAGACCCGCGTGCTGGACACGGAGTCGAACATCCAGTTCGGCGAGGGCGGCGCGGGCGCTTTCTCGGACGGCAAGCTCAACACCGGCACGCACGATAAGCGCGGCAAACAGGTGCTGCACGACCTTGTCGCCGCCGGAGCGCCGGACGAAATTCTCTGGCAGGCCAAGCCGCACATCGGCACCGACCGTCTGCCGGACGCCGTGAAGGGGCTTCGTGAGATGATCCTCGCGCACGGCGGCGAGGTGCGTTTCCGCACGAAGCTCACGGATATTGAGCTCTCCGGCGGAGCGCTTCGCGCGGTGCATCTCGTGCACGGCGGCGCGGAGGAGACCGTCGAAGCCGATTCCCTCATTCTCGCCGCGGGGCACAGCGCACGCGAGCTGTTCGCGCTTTTGAAGGAGCGCGGCGCGCAGCTCGAGCAAAAGGCGTTTTCCATGGGCGTCCGGTGCGAGCACCCGCAGGAGGTCATCTCCCGTGCGCAGTACGGCGCTTTTGCCTTCCACCCGGCGCTCGGCGCGGCCGACTACCGGCTGGCGGTGCATCTGCCGGACGGGCGGGGCGTATATACGTTCTGCATGTGTCCGGGCGGGTATGTTGTCGGTGCAGCGAGTGAGGAAGGGCTTCTCTGCGTGAACGGCATGAGCCCCTTTGCGCGCGACGGGCAAAACGCCAACGCCGCTGTTTTGTGCGAAGTGCGCCCCGCAGACTTCGGCTCCGACGATCCGCTCGCCGGTGTGGAGCTGCAAAGAAAATGGGAGCGCGCCGCGTTCCTCGCCGGAGGCAGCGATTACCGCGCCCCGGCGCAATTGCTCGGCGATTTTCTCGCGGGGAAGCCGTCGAAGCGCGCAGGCAGCGTCGCGCCGACGTATCCGCTCGGCGTGCGCTTCGGAACGCTGGAGGGCTGTCTGCCAGAGTTTGTGCTCGCCGCGCTGCGCGAGGCGTTTCCGCTCTTTGATAAAAAGCTGCACGGCTACGCCATGCCGGACGCAGTACTCACGGGCGTGGAAACGCGTTCGTCCTCGCCGGTGCGCATCGTGCGCGACGAAACGGGGCAGTCAAACCTCCGCGGAATTTATCCCTGCGGCGAGGGTGCGGGCTACGCCGGCGGCATTCTCTCCGCCGCCGTGGACGGCATCCGCCAGGCGGAAAACTGGCTTTCACAGCACATGGAATAAAATAACAAACACCGCCGCGCATACGAGGCTTTCGATAAGCCAAGCTATGCGCGGCGGAACTTTTTCCGGCAGAGCCGGAATCGGCTCTGCTTCAATATAGGGGCTGCCGCGGCTGCGGCAGCCCCGGCGTGTTTTCTCCCGCGACCACCATAGACATTTATGCAGTTTTGCGCTATACTATTTTTATTCTGCCCGGTCTTCTCGCTGTATGCAGTATGTACAAATACGCAAACACTCATTTAGAGACACTTACAGTTGACTTTCCGGGGAGAAAATGCTTATACTGTGGTTAGTGGGAACGTTCCCGCTCAATGGAGATCGTATGGCTGTTTCTATACTCGATATCGCCAAGCGCGCCGGTGTATCCAAAAGCACGGTATCCCGCGTTATGTGCGGCGGCTCTGTAAATGAGACGACAAAAGAGATCGTTCTGCGCGCCATGCAGGAACTGGGCTATACGCCGAATTACATGGCCAGAGGTCTTCGCGGGCGGAAAAACCCCGTTGTCGGCATTCTTTCCTCCGGCGGTGAAATGTTTCAGGACCGCTCTTTATGCCTGCGCTTTTCGGCGATTGTTGATACCATGTGTGCGCACAACTATGATCTTCTGCTTGTAAACGACAAGGACGAGATCGTAAACGGCGTCAGCGCTGGGAAATACATATCCTATTTGCAGGATAAGCGTATAGACGGCCTCATCACCATTGGCTATTCTGATCTGCAGGAGGTCCGGCGGGCCGCTAGTGAATTCCGCAATGTTGTCTATGCCGGCGAACGCATCGACCACGGGCGCGGCTTCCGCGTTTATCAGGGCAATTATGATTACAGCAAGGATCTGTATAAGCTCCTGCTTTCCAAAGGGCATACGTCTATTATGACGGTTTCCTACAGCCTTTCCGACGTGGAACGTCTGGTTTTTTACCGGGAAAAGGCACTTCGCGACGCTGCCGCCGAATTAGGCGTTGAAATTGGCGAATGCCTGTTCTTCAGCCCTTATACCAAGGGCTCATCCAGCCGGGCGGCGGCGCTCTCTTCCGAAGGGCTCGATATGCTTTTCCAAACCTTCACCCGCGGCGGGTATACGGCGCTGTATGTAGACGATGCAATCTTCGCCCGGATGATCGTCTCCTATTTTTACCGTCACGCCCTTGTCCCCTATGAGGATTACTCCATCGTTTCGCTGGAGCGCGACGACGGAATCGGCGGCAGCGAGGAAAAATTCATTACTACCGCCTGCTTTTCCGAGTATCTCTGCGGGCAGAACACCGCGCAGCTCATGATTGAGGTCATTGAAAACGAGGATCTTCACTACAAGGATGTTCTCATTCCCTACCGAATCAACGAGCGCAAATCGATACGTGATATCCGGGGCGACAGTTCTCGCTGAAATCGCCCCGCGGCACAGGCAGAAATCCGTACATAGCCCCGGTTTTCCCAGGGAACAAAGGATTTTTGCGCCCATTTTTGGGAACGTTCCCATTAAATTCAAAGTGCGATTCATGAACAGATAGGAGCTTGACAGGATTATGGAGCAAAAAAAAGGCGGAAAAATCTATTACGGCGTATGGATCGTGGCAGCTTACTGTCTGATTGTCCCTGCAATCTATATGTTCAGCAATCCCATCGGGCTATATATGCTCCCCATCTGTGATGAACTGGGGATATCGCAGGGCGTTTACTCGCTTTCGCGCACCTGCGTTTCCGTTATCTGCGCATTTAGCTATCTGTTATATGTGCCGCTGCAGAAGCGCTGCTCGCTCCGCGTTATGATCTGTCTCGGGCTTTTGTGCGGCGCCATGTCGGCCTTCTGCTATTCGGCCGCAACAAGTGTTGCCTTCATATTCATTGCCGCATTTTTCAACGCTCTCATCAACCCGCTTTCCAATCAGATCAGCATGGGCAATCTGATGAACAACTGGTTTGTCAAGCACAACGCAACGATTATGTCCATCATCTTTGCCTGCGGAAACATCGGCGGATTTTTCAACGCGAAGCTCATTGCCCATTGGATCAGCACCGAGGGTTGGAGAGGCTCCATGCGGATCACAATGCTGATCCTGCTGAGCGTGATGGTGGTTGTATTTTTGATTATCCGCGATCACCCGAGCCAGAAGGGGCTGCGTCCATACGGCGCTGAGGAAAACGCCAAGGCCGCCCCTGCCGAGCTGCCCGGTGCGGTGTACAAGGACACGCTCAAAACCGTCGATTTCTGGGGCGTTATGCTTTGGGCCTGCCTTTCGGGAATCATTGTGTACCCCGTCATAAACATCGTCCCTGCCTATCTGAGCGAGCTCGGCTTTGACACCGTTTTTTCCGGCACCGCCGTGAGTTTCATCAGCATAGGGACGCTCGTAACGCTACCGCTCGTCGGCATCTCCGTTGACCGCTGGGGCATTCGGCCGACAATATATCTGAGTACAGTATCCTATGTACTGGCAGTAGTTCTGCTGCTTTTTCTCGCTCCCGGCAACAAGGCCATGGCGCTTGCCGCAACGACGATTCTCGGTATTTCCAGCGTGTCCTTCCCCGCGCTGCCCATGTTCATCAAGGTGCGCTTTGGATTCCGGGATTATTCGCTCTATTCCACGCGTGCAAATATTGTCCGGATGCTGGGCAACGCGCTGGGCTACCCGCTGCTCGGCTTCGCCTACGACATTTTTGGAAGCTATCGGTCTGTATTTATTCTGTTCATTCTCTTCTCTCTGGCGATGCTGGCCGCCGGACTGACGGCATCCAGAAAGAACCACCGGCTCTGGACGGAAACCCGACCCGGATATCCGGGATATACGGCAGAAAACGGCGCTTAACAAATCCACAACTTCAGTTCCGCGGACTGAAACGGCATAAATTCAAAAAAGGGGGGCTGGCCTGAATCTACGACGAACTCCGCACAGCATTCCGATCGAACAAAGGAGGAGGAACATGACGAACTACACCAAAACACTAGCAGAATTTGCAGCGAAGCTGAAATATGAAGATATCCCCGCCAAAGCCGTAGAGATGGTCAAGCTCATTACCCTGCACACCATCGGCGTCTCCATCGCCGGCTCGGGTACATCCACCACGACGGGTGCCCGTCTGCCGGCAGAGCGCAAGGGCGGCGTGGCACAGGCGACCGTATGGGGCGGCAGCGGAAAAATTCCCGCCGACGAAGCTGCCTATGTAAACGGCGTTGCAGCCGATGCACTTGACTGGGAAGACTGCACCTGGACGGGACATGCCTCCGCCGGCGCAATCCCTGCAGGCTTTGCCGTGTCCGAAATGGAAAACTCCACCGGTAAAGCGTACATTGAGGCGATCGTAGCCGCATACGAGGTCTACCAGCGCGTGGCCATGTCGGTCCAGCCCGAGCTCCAGGCGCAGGTGGCCAACACCGGGAAGGGCCGTGGCTGGGGTTTGGTGAACTATAACATCTTCGCCGCCGGTGTCGCCGCTGCGAAGCTCAAGGGCTTTGATCCCGCCATGATGGCAAAGAACATCTCCGTGGACGCCTATATGGTTCCGATGTGCATTGCAAAAACCGGCGGCACCGATCTTTATCACTGCGGTCACGGTGCCGTGGCAAAGAGTGCCGTTGCCAATCTGGATATTGCGCAGGCCACGGAGCATTTTGAGGACGGTCTGGACGGCCCAAACGCGTACTGGCGTCAGATCTCCGATCAGGTCGATTGGGACTGGATGCTCAAGGGGCTCGGCGAAGACTGGCTCATCTGTGAAACGCTGCTCAAGCATTGGCCGGCCAACATCTGGCTGCAGGGCCCGCTGGAATGTCTGGATCTCATCTATAAAAAGCACTCGTTTACGCCGGCGGACGTAGAGCACATTCACATCTGCCCGAAGATCGACATCGTCAACAATCCCAAGCCCCGTCCGTATTCCCTGCTCAATGCGCAGTACAGCATTCCGTACTGCTTTGCCGCCTATCTTGAACAGCCCGAGCCCAACGCGAGCTGGTTCCGCAAGGAGACGCTCAACGCCGACAGCCCGTTCGGCTGGATCAACCCCCTCATTCAGGTTGACGGCGAGGACATTAACCGCTACGTTGCTTTCCGCGTCTTCATGGAGCGTACGTTCCCGCCCACGAGAGTTGACATTACGCTGAAGGACGGAACCGTTCTCAGCGAGGAACTTCGCCACCCCAAGGGGCATCCGCGCAACCAGTTCAGTCTGAAAGAAGAGCACGATTTCTTTGTCCGTATCACCTCCGACTTTATCGGGCGCGACAAGGCCGAAGCCTTCGCCGATGCGATCTGCGATCTGGAAAACTGTCCGTCCATGACAGAGCTCGGCAAATATCTGACGGCGAAGTAAGCAGCAAAAAGAGGAACCTTTAAGGAAAGAAAAAATCATCCATCAGGAGGGAAATCATGAGCAGCGAGAAAAAGACAAATAAACTAACGTTTTCCGAATGCTACTCCACCGGTTTCGGCATGTTGGTCGGCTCTGGCATCATCAGCATGACCGGCATCGCCATTGGGTACACCGGCAGCGGCGTATGGCTGGCCTACATTCTGGCCGGCATCCTCTGTCTGGTATGCAACGCCCCGCTCTTTATTGCAACCAGCGTCGTACCCCGCACAAGCGGTAACTATCATTCCTCTCTGGCGATCAGCACGAACATGGGCGGCCTGTTCAGCTACCTCTATTTCTTCGGAAGTATTTCCATCAGCTTCTACGGCGCGTCGTTCGTGTCCTATTGTCTCTCCATTGTTCACACAACCATTGATACTCGGATCATCTCTCTCGGCTGCCTGTCCATCTTCTTCGTGCTGAACATCTTCGGCGGCAAGAAGGTCGCTAAGGCACAGACGATCATGAACGTGTTTCTCGCGGCAGCGTGGATCAGCTTCCTGATTCTCGGTTTCCCGAAGATTCGTCCTGAAAACTTCACAAAGGCCAACATGTTCCCCAACGGCATCAACGGTCTGCTCGAAGCGACCACCATGCTCGTCTTTGCGATGGGCGGCGGTCTCTGGCTCACAAATAGCGGTGGCCGTATCGAAAACCCCGAAAAGAACATCATCAAGGGCAACGTGCTTATCACCGGCACGGGCATGGTCCTCTTCGCAATTATCAGCGTTGTCGCCGCCGGTGTTCTCCCCGTCTCCGAAGTAGCCGGAAAGCCGCTGACCGTTGTGGCACAGGCCATCT
Organism: Bifidobacteriaceae bacterium; assembly: GCA_963645975.1. Lineage (GTDB taxonomy): Bacteria > Bacillota > Clostridia > Oscillospirales > Oscillospiraceae > Apopatocola. Next base: position 8,576 of record CAVIVK010000071.1, read on the forward strand.
ATCCGGGCAACACCTACCTCTTCTTCGTTATCGGCGGCGCTCTGCTCGCGCTGACAACCACCATGAATGCCAGCTATCTGAACATGGCAAACGCGCTTTACAAAACAAGCCAGGACGGCTGGTTCCCTGCGTTTATGGGCAAGAAGAACAAGTACGGCGTTCCGTACGTCCTCATGACCATCGTGTTCGTCGTTTCGGCCCTCCCGATCCTGTTCGGCGCGGACACCAAGATTCTCTCCCGCATGACCACCGGCTTCAACTATCTGACCAAGCTGATTCCGAATCTCGCGCTTATGGCCATCGTCGCCAAATTCCCCGCCGAGTGGAAAGCTTCCCGCTACTACATGAAGAAGCCCGTGCTGACGGTCTTCTATGTCATCTGCAATCTGACACTCGTCTGGCTGATCTACCGCAACATGCGCTCCTTCCCCGTGCAGATGCTTCCGGTCGTCGCCGCGCTCGTCATTGTTTTCTATATCATCGCCCGCTTCCGCAGCAAAAAGGTAAAAGAAATTCTTGCCTCCCAGTCGCAGGACGCCGCAGAATAACCTCTCTTAAAAAATCAAAGGCCGCCGGTTTTCGACCGGTGGCCTTTGATTTTCTGTTCTCAGAATTTGATGCGCTCGGCGATATAGTTCTTCACTTCCGCAATGGGGATGCGGACCTGCTCCATGCTGTCGCGCTCGCGCACCGTGACGCAGCCGTCCGCGGGCGTCTTCTCGTCGCCTACGGTCTGGAAGTCCACGGTGATGCAGTAGGGCGTGCCGATCTCGTCCTCGCGGCGGTAGCGCTTGCCGATGGAGCCGGCATCGTCATAGTCGACCATGAAGTCCTTCTGCAGCTCGTGATAGAGCTCGGTCGCCGCAGGCGCGAGCTTCTTCGAGAGCGGCAGCACCGCGCACTTGAACGGCGCAAGCGCCGGGTGCAGATGCAGAACGGTACGCACATCGTTTTTCGCCTCGTCCACGATCTCCTCATCGTAAGCGTCGCAGAGGAACGCGAGCGCCACGCGGTCGCAGCCGAGCGACGGCTCAATAACGTACGGCACATAGTGCTCGTTTGCTTCCTGATCGAAGTACGTAAGATCCTTGCCGGACGCCTCCTGATGGCGCTTGAGATCGTAATCCGTGCGGTCAGCGATGCCCCACAGCTCGCCCCAGTCGGTAAACGGGAAGGCGTATTCGATATCGGTCGTTGCGCGGGAGTAGAACGCGAGCTCCGCCGGCTCATGGTCGCGCAGGCGCAGATGCTCTTCCTTGATGCCAAGGCTCAGCAGCCAGTTTTTGCAGTAGTCTTTCCAGTAGGCAAACCACTCCAGATCGGTACCGGGCTTGCAGAAGAATTCGCACTCCATCTGCTCAAACTCGCGCGTGCGGAACGTGAAGTTGCCCGGGGTAATCTCGTTGCGGAACGCCTTGCCGACCTGGCAGACGCCGAACGGGAGCTTCCGGCGCGTCGTGCGCTGGATGTTCGAGAAGTTGACAAAAATGCCCTGCGCGGTCTCCGGGCGGAGATAGCAGGTCGAGGACGAGTCCTCGGTAACGCCGATAGCGGTTTTGAACATGAGGTTAAACTTGCGGATGGGCGTGAAGTTGTGCTTGCCGCACACGGGGCAGACGATATCCTCGTGCTCGGCAATGAACTGATCCATCTCCTCAAAGGTCATGGCATCCACATTGACCTCGTGGTGCTCCTCGCCGATGAGCTTATCGGCGCGGTGACGCGCGCGGCAGGATTTGCAGTCGAGCAGGGGGTCGGAAAAGCTCGAAACGTGGCCGGTCGTCACCCACGTCTGCGGGTTCATGATGATGGCAGCGTCGAGGCCGACGTTATAGGGGCTCTCCTGCACGAACTTCTTGAGCCACGCCTTTTTGACGTTGTTCTTGAACTCCACGCCGAGCGGGCCGTAGTCCCAGGAGTTGGCAAGGCCGCCGTAAATCTCGCTTCCGGCGTAGACAAAGCCGCGGTTCTTGCAGAACGCTACGATTTTGTCCATGGTTTTCTCGTTATGATCCATATTTCTTTCCTTTCTCCCGCGGCCGGCTGCCGCAGGATAAAATAATAACTTATATAGTGTACCACGCCGCGGCTCGATGCACAAGCCGCGGCGCGGATTTTTCGTAAATTCAGCGGATATACCGGTCGTTGCGCGAAACGATCTTCACGCGGCGGCTTGCCGCGAGGAACACGATGACGATGAACGCAATGAAGATAAGTCCGCTGTAGTCAAAGTCGAGCGAGGCGAGGAAATCGTACATGCCGTGGGTCAAAACCGGCAGCCACAGCGCCCGGCGGCGGCAGACGCGCTCGCCGATAAAGTCGCCCTCGTTGGCATAGCGCCGCGCAGCGCCGTACCAGATGCCCATAAAAACGCCGAAGCAGGCATGCCCCGGCACCGCCGTCACGGCACGCACCAGCGCCGTTCCGAAGCCGTACATGGCAACATACCCGATGTTCTCCCAGAGCGCAAAGCCAAGCGAGACGAACACCGCGTATACCACGCCGTCAAACTGGCAGTTGAAATTGGGGCTGCGCCACGTGCGCCAGCGGAGCAGCAGCAGCTTGAAGCCTTCCTCCGAGAGCGCCACAACGATGAAGTTTGAAAGGATCAGGTAGCCGAGATCGGTCTCGTCGAAAAACGCAAGCAGAATGCCGTCGCCGATCGTCTCGGTCACGATGGCGAGCGCCGTGGCAAGCACGCCGAAAACAAGCAGCGAGATCAAAAGTCCCGCCGGCTCCTTTTCCAGCCGGTCGGCGCGGTAGACCTGGATCATCAAGATTACCGCCGGGATCACCGCCGCGGCGATCAGCACGGGATCCATTTCACTTATCGTATACAGCATAGCGTTTCTCCCTCTTATTTCTTTCTATGGAAATCTTATAGCATACGCCGCGGCGGATTGCAAGCCGGTCGGCGTTAGTGCTATAATAAAATATATTTTTATTTTGTTTGAAGGAGGGAGCGCCATGCTGCGGCTGATTCTGGGTCGTGCCGGAACGGGTAAGACCGCGCTTTTGTTCTCCGAGATCGCGGCGCGCTGCGCCAGCAAGCAGTCCGGCAGCTTTCTCATCGTGCCGGAGCAGTACAGCCACGAGGCCGAGCGCGAGCTTGCGCGGCGCTGCGGCGATACGGCAAGTCTCTATGCCGAAGTGCTCTCGTTCTCGCGTCTTGCCCACCGCGTGGCCATCGGCTGCGGCGGCAGCGCGCGCGTATATATCGATAAGCCCGGGCGGTTTTTGCAGCTCTCGCTCGCGCTCGAGCAGATGGGCGGCGCTCTCACCGTCTACGGCGGGAGCGCCCGCTCGCCAGAGCGGATGGCGCAGCTTCTCTCAGCGCTCGACGAGCTGCGCTTCGGCTGCGCTGCGCCGGACACGCTGCGAAAGGCCGCCGGGAACGCCACCGCCGCGCTCTCGGACAAGCTGCGCGATCTCGCGCTTTTGCAGGAGGCGCTCGACGCGCTCTCTGCGCAGTCCGGCGCCGACCCCGCCGGGCGGCTCGACGTGCTCGCCGCACAGCTCCCCGATTGCACATGGCTTCGCGGCGCAAAGTTTTATATTGACGGCTTCACGGACTTCACCGCGCAGGAGCGGCGCGTTGTGCGCGCGCTTCTGCCGCTCGCGGATGTGACGGTCTGCCTTACGTGCGACGATCCCGTGTCCGGCAGCGAGGTATTCTCCCTCGCCCGCCGCACGGCGCGCGCGCTGCGCGACGCCGCGGCCGAGGACGGCGTGGACGCAAAGATCATCTCTGTGCCGCGCGCGGAGACGCGTGCCCCGCTCGCATTTTTGGAGGAAAACCTCTTCGGCTGGACGGAGGAGACGCGTGATGCCGCCGGGAGTATCCGGCTCGTGCGCGCTTCGGGCATTGCGGCGGAGTGCGAGCTTGCCGCCGCGGAAATGCGGCGGCTTGTGCGCGAAACATCCTGCCGCTGGCGGGATATCGCCGTCGCGGTACGCGGCTTTGAGGATTATCGCGCGCCGCTCGAAGAGGCGTGCCGCCGTGCGGGTGTGCCGCTCTATACGAGTGCGCGCACCGATATTTTCACCCGCCCGCTCCCGGCGCTCGTCGCCGCGGCGTTCGATATCCTCGCCGACGGCTGGAGCTACGAGAGCGTATTTACCTATCTCAAAACCGGTCTGACCGGCATTTCCCGCGCCGACTGCGACGCGCTGGAAAACTATGTCCTTCTCTGGTCACTGCGCGGCACGGCCTGGACGCGCGGGGAACCGTGGCGTCAGCACCCGGACGGCTTCGGCGGAAAACCGACGCCGGAGAGCGACGCGCTTCTTGCAAAGCTCGACGCGCTGCGCCGGGACGTGGCCGCGCCGCTCGCGGCGTTCGAGCGCCGCGGAAAGGAGGCGACCGACGCGCGCGGTCAGTGCGCCGCGCTCGCCGCCTTCTGGGAGGATATTTCCCTGCCGGAGCATCTGGAAGAGCGCTCTCTCGCGCTTGAAGAGGCCGGAGAGCTGCAGACCGCGGCGGAATACCGCCAGCTCTGGGAGCTGATGGTTTCGGCGCTCGAGCAGTGCGAAGCGATCCTCGGCGACATGCCGCTCTCGCAGGAGGATTTCGGACGGCTTTTCTGCCGGATGCTCTCGCAGTACGACGTCGGCACGATCCCCGTGGCGCTCGACCGCGTGACCGCCGGAGACTTTGACCGCATGCGGCGGCGCAGCATCCGTCATCTGCTCGTGCTGGGCGCGTCCGATGCGCGCCTGCCGCGCGTTTCAGACACCCCCGGCGTGTTCACCGACACCGAGCGCGAAGAGCTTCGCGCGCTGGATATCGAGCTTTCCGGCGGGGACGATGAGCTCGACCGCGAATTCAATCTGATTTATAATGTTCTCTCGCTGCCCGCGGAGAGCCTTTACATAAGCCGCAGCGCGTTTGCCCCCGACGGGAGCGAGACGCGAGCGTCCTTCGTCGT
>CAVIVK010000072.1:0-4198 GCA_963645975.1 Bifidobacteriaceae bacterium
ATAGATTTTCGGATCGTAGCCGAAAACGGAGAGATTCGCCGTGTCGCTTCCCGCAGGCATGCCGTGCGGCACGGTACGCGTGAGGCCAAATTCTCCCTGCGATGCCAGAAAGTCCATGCCCGGATGCCGGGCGAGTTCGAGCGGCGTATGGCCGCCGAGCGGGGCGAACGGCTCGTCGGCCATGCCGTCGCCAAGAAATACCACATGCTTCATATCATTTCACCAGCCAGTTTTTCACAGATTCGCGCATTTCGTCTTTTCCCACCACGGTTTTGAACCGCTCCTCCCGCATGCGCAGCGCGTCGAGCGGCGCAGGGATGGGCGTTTTGGAAAACGCAGAGAGCGCGTCGAGCGCATCAAAGCCGTTTTCCGGCACCGCCTCGCCGAGCGAAGAGAGCATCGCCGCGGCGAACTTGAAGGGCGACGCCGTGGAGAGCGCGACTGTCGCTCTCTCTTCCCCACTCTCGCGCCGGTACTGCTCTGCGGCAGATAGCCCAGCGGCGGTGTGCGGGTCGGCAAGATAGCCCTTTTCCTCCCACATGCTGCGGATGACGCGCGCCGTCTCCTCCTCGGTGGCACGATAGGCCGCAAAGCCCTCGGACGTGAGAAGCGCGCGAAGCTCCTCGCCAATGGCGTACTTTCCTTCGCCGCGAAGACCGCTCATCCACTCGCTCACCTGCCCGCCGTCGCGCGTGGCAAGATAGAGAAGCCGTTCGAGATTGGAGGAGACGAGAATGTCCATGGAAGGCGACATGGTGCGCAGGAACGGCCGGTTTTTATCGTATACGCCGGTACGCAGGAAGTCCGTCAGCACATCGTTGCTGTTCGAGGCGCACAAAAGCTTCCCAACCGGGAGCCCGGCACGCTTGGCAAAGTACCCGGCGAGGATATCGCCGAAGTTGCCGGTCGGCACGGAGAAGTCCACGCGCTCGCCCAGGGCGATGCTGCCCGCGTGCCGAAGCTGGGCGTAGGCAGCGAAGTAATACGCGATCTGCGGTGCGAGCCGTCCCCAGTTGATGGAGTTCGCGCTCGAGAGCACAACGCCCGCGCGATCGAGCTCGGAAGCGAGCGCGGCGTCGGCAAAAATGTCCTTCACGCCGGTCTGCGCATCGTCAAAATTGCCGCGCACGGCGAGCACGAGGACGTTTTCGCCGCCCTGCGTCGCCATCTGGGCGCGCTGGATGTCCGAAACGCCGCCGTCGGGATAAAATACCACGATCTTCGTGCCCGGCACATCCGCGAAGCCCTCGAGCGCGGCTTTGCCGGTGTCGCCGCTCGTGGCAACAAGAATGGCAACCGTGTGGTCGTCCGCGCATTTTTTCACGCTTGCGGCAAGCAGGTACGGCAAAATTTGCAGCGCAACGTCTTTAAAGGCGCACGTGGGTCCATGGAACAGCTCCATCGTCCAGAGCTTATCACCGAGCTCGTGCAGCGGCACGACGGCGTCATCATCAAAGCTTGCATAAGCCTTTTTCGTATATTCGAGCAGTTCTTCGCGCGAAAAGCCGGGCAGGAACCGCTCCAGCACCGCGGCGGAAAGCTCCGCATACGGCAGCACAAGAAGCTCTTCCAGCTCCTCCGGCGAAAAGGCCGGGAGAGAGTCCGGCACATACAGTCCCCCGTCTGGCGCAAGACCTCGCCGAATCGCCTCCGCCGCCGTGACCGACGGCGATTTTCCTCTGGTACTGATAAATTTCACGGGCAAGTCCCCCTGTTGCGTACATTTGTTCTTCTGTCGTTACACTATACGCCATATTGCCGCGAAAAGCAACCGCAAAAACCGAAAAGAAATTTGCAATTTCTGTGGAACATTTCGGCAGTTGTGTGATATACTGTTTGTTATTCCGCTCTCAGGAGGTTTGTCTCTTTGCTTTTGGAGGTTTTGCGCGAGACCGTTATTGACAGTTTGAAGCTGCTGCCGTTTCTTTTTGCGGCATATCTCGCGATTGAGTTTATTGAGGATCGTGCCGAGGAAAAGACCGTGGCGCTTGTCCACCGCGCAGGGCGCTGGGGGCCGGTGCTCGGCGCGGCGCTCGGCGTGATCCCGCAATGCGGCTTTTCCGCCGCAACCGCCAACCTGTATGCCGGCGGCATCATTACACGCGGAACGCTGCTCGCGGTGTTTCTCTCCACCTCGGACGAGATGCTGCCGATTCTTCTTTCGAGCAGCGCCCCAGTCTCGCTCATTTTAAAGCTCCTCGGCTACAAAGCGCTTGCCGGCATCGTGCTCGGCGTGACGGTGGATACCGTGGCATCAAAGCTCGGCTACGAGCGGCGAAAGTCCATCCACGAGATGTGCGAGCAGGAGCATTGCCATTGCGAGGACGGCATTTTCAAATCCGCGCTGCGCCACACGCTCAAAATTTTCGCATTTCTCTTTGTTGTGACGTTTGCTTTGAACCTCCTGGTGGAGGCCGTCGGACCGGAGACGCTCGGCGCGTTTGTGCTCAACCGCCCCGTCATCGGAGAGCTGCTCGGCGGCATCATCGGATTCATTCCGAACTGCGCGGCCAGCGTTGTGCTCACAACGCTCTATCTCGAAGGCGCGATGTCCGGCGGTGCGATGCTCTCGGGGCTTCTCGTCGGCTCGGGCGTGGGGCTTCTCGTGCTGCTGCGCATGAACCGTGACTGGCGGGATAATCTTGTAACCGCAGGACTTCTCTACGCCGGCGGCGTCATCTTCGGCCTGCTCGCCGACGTGCTGCATGTTGTTTGATATTCCATATACGGCTATATACGGCACAGCGCCGGAAGGCATCTCCTTCCGGCGCTGTTTTTTTACTCTTTGCTGTTCAATTCATTTTCGAAAACGGTCTTTTCCGGAACAAAATATAGATCCTCATTCTGGTCAATGAATTGCAGCCTTTTGTAGCTCTGATCCTTCCACGGATTCTTCGGCGCAGCAACATACACATACCAACCATCGCAGAGGTGCTCGCGAATTTCTTGAAGAACTCGAGGTTTGCTGATGGACTCCGCATTTTCCACGCAGATCATACAGCGCTTCGGGTATCGGTAAAAAGTATCCGGTGCATTTGTCAGCACCGATTGCAGCGACTGTTTCCAGCGATCTTTCCATTGCTCTTTGGAAAAAGCTTTCGCCGACGCAACGGCGCGTTTTTTTATCTCCGCCATTTCCTCCGGATGATCCAGGAGATGGTACAGCGCCGCTTTGATCGCTTCTGCGTTGGGCTCGACCAAAATGCCGTTGAATCCGCTCAGAATCAGATCTGTTAGCCCGCCGACACGAGTAGCGATAACCGCATTGCCGCTGGAAAGTGCTTCCAGGCAGGAGAGACTTGTTCCCTCACTATACATTGTTGGAATCAATGAAATATCCGTTTGCTGATATACCTCGTACATTTTATCCGGAGAACGGGAATACCACTTCACACGCCCGTCCCATTTCTGGATCTTCTTCTCCACATTTTTGGTATCCGCTTCAAAGCCCTTACCCACAAAATGGAACTCCACATCTGGATAACGTTCAAGCACATCGTCTACAATGTCCAGTACAACATACAGGCCGCGTGCGCCGTAAAGCCGCCGGGGATAGGTGATAACGGTCTTTTCCCTGCTTTGCAAATAGTTCTCTCGCGGATGGAACTCTGCCGTATCAACATAGTTTGGAATATAGCGGATCTTTCGCCCGGTCTCGTAATCCAACGTCTGGAACCAGTTGCAGGTATTGGTATCCACCGAAATCATGCGGTCACAGTATCCCGCAGCATCAATAATGTTTCGGTTGATCTGCCAGAACGTGTTTCCGTCCGTAAAATGCGTATACTCGCTGTCCCAAGATATGCCGTGGCTGATGCCAATAGAGGGAATCCGGTCTTTCTGGGTAAGGATGTAGAACGGCGAATAGATATTCGCCAGTCCGTTCTGCGCTGTTTCTGCAAAAAAACGATCCTTCATTTCAATGGTCAATGGGACTGTAAATGTATTTACATCATTTTTCTTTGCGCCAAGTCCAACAACTTCGACGTCTCCATAAAACCGTACCCAATCATATTCTCCGTATTGGTATACACGGTAAGGAAGGTTGATTTCCTTGCAAACCTCATGTAAATCGAGCAGATAGCGTTCCGCGCCGCCGGAGAAATACGAAGTGCCGTCATACTTAAAAAACGTTACCGAAAGCACAGAAACTGACCCGCTGTCCCGAAAATCTGCCAACGAACGCAGACCATCGACA
>CAVIVK010000073.1:0-7524 GCA_963645975.1 Bifidobacteriaceae bacterium
GCCCTTGGAGAGGGGCATTAAAAACTACTACTCTATAATACAAGGAGAACGTATGAGCTTTCGCTATCTGGACATGGAGCATTATGAGCGCATCGAGCACTTTCGCTACTTCCTCTCAATGCCGTACCCCTATGTCGGCGTGACAGTTGATACCGACGTGACCGACGTTGTCTCCTTCTGCAAAGCGAACGGGTACTCCTTTTATCTTGCGTTCCTGCACGCCGCGGCGAAAGCCGCCGACCGCGTGCCGGAGCTGCGGCGGCGCATTCATGATGGCGTCATCATCGAGTACGACGCCTGCCCGACATCGCACACGGAGCTCTGCGCAGACGGGACCTACTGCTACTGCACGCTGCACCACGATAAGCCCTTCCAGGAATATATTGCCTACGCCGAGGCCGAGCGCCGTCGCCGCCGGGAGAACGGCTCGCTGCGCGAGGACGCGGACGTGGAGAGCATGTACTTTATCTCCACGCTCCCGTGGCTGCATTACAGCGCGCTCATCCAGCCCGTGGCGGGCGGAGAGGAATCCAACCCACGCATCACGTGGGGCGCGTTCGCCCCGGACGGCGCGGGGCGGCTTCAGATGCCGGTGACGCTGCTCGTCCACCATGCGCTTGCCGACGGCAGCCACATGGCAAAGTTTTACGAGGCGCTGCGCGCCGAGCTCGCCGCACTCACCGCGGACGTGACATGACATTATTATAATTGTAGGTAATATGGCAAAGCCGGAGAGACAATCTCTCCGGCTTTCCTTTTGCGCCTCCGGCGCTTTCTTTCCCTTCAAAAGCGAAAAAGGGACTTTACAAACGCGGTGATTTCGGGTACAAAAGTCTATAGTAGGATTAGAGTTTTCTGTCGGACGGAGGTACGAAAATGGATCACAAAAAACGGGAACATCTCCTGTCGATTGGGGAAATGGCGGAGACGAACCGCGTTTCGATCGCCACGCTCAGACTCTATGACCGGATGGGACTTTTGCAGCCCCGCTACCGGGACGAGGAGTCAAATTACCGGTACTATGACATCCGCCAGACGTCCCGGCTCGATATCATCCGGTATATGCGAAATCTCAACATGAGTCTCGCGGAGATCCAGACGCTGCTCGAAAAAGAGGACATTATGCTCATTGAGCAGAAGCTCATAGAGAAAAATAACCAGATCCACCAGCAAATGCGCGATCTCAAGGCCATGCACGAGGCGGTGGAGCGGACGATCCAGTCCATCGAGCGCTACCGGAAATCTCCGGTGAGCGGGACGATCTCGCTGGAATTCATCGATCAGCGTCACATTCTGTACATTCCCTGTGCGGAGAATTTTTATGAGCAGGGGATCGTCGCCTACGAGAAGGCCGTCCACGCGCTGCGCCGGGAGTTGATGAAGCGCAATCTCCCGCAGCTTTTGTCGTACAGCCTCGGAACGAGCGTGAAACAGGACGATTTTGCGCGGGGCGCGCTGGTAGCGGACAAGGTGTTTATTTTCGGCGACAAGCATCTGCGCGATTACGGGGAGAACATCGAGGTGATCGAGAGCGGAATGTTCGCCTGCATTTATCTCGACGACTTCGACCAGGAGGCGGAGGGCGCGGCGCGGCTGCTCGAATACTGCCATGCCAACCGGTATGTGTTAAATGGCGATTATATCTGCGAGGAGATGACGGAACTGAATCTCTTCGATAACAACAAGCGCAACATGTTCCTGCGTCTCCAAGTCCCTGTGATCTTCACAAAAAATTAATTGACAAAACTCTTGACTCTCTACCTGCAACAGACTGTATACTCCATTATAGTATTTTATAGCACAGAAAGGAGCTATTATAATGGATAAGATTAAGATCGTGCAGTATGGTTGCGGAAAGATGAGCAAGTACACCCTTCGCTATGCGTATGAGCATGGCGCGCAGATCGTCGGCGGCATCGGCCACGGCGCGTCCGTCGGCCAGGACATCGGCGACTGGGCGGAGCTCGGCGTCAAGACGGGCGTCATCATCTCCGATAATGCCGAGAAGGTTCTCGACGAGTGCGACGCCGACGTCGCCATCATCACGACCCGCAGCTTCATCGGCGACATTTACGAAGCCATTGAGCAGTGCGTCACGCGCGGCATCAACGTCATCACGACCTGCGAAGAGGCCATTTACCCCTGGACGACTTCCGCGGCCATGATCAACAAGCTCGACGCTCTTGCGAAGGAAAACGGCTGCACCATCACCGGCAGCGGCATGCAGGATATCTTCTGGATCAACATGGTCGGCCTCGTTGCGGCGGGCTGCCACAACATCACGAAGATTAAGGGCGCTTACAGCTACAACGTCGACGAGTACGGCATCGCCCTCGCCGAGGCGCACGGCTGTGATCTCACGCCGGAAGAGTTTGAAGCGAAGATCGCTCACCCGACCGACTTTGAGCCGTCCTACGCCTGGAACGCCTCCGAAGCCATCTGCAACAAGCTCGGCCTCACCATCAAGAGCATTTCCCAGAAGCATGTCCCCTGCATCATCGACAAGGACATCTACAGCGAAACGCTCGGCAAGGACATCAAGGCCGGCCACGCCATCGGCATGTCTGCGGTCGTCACCATCGAGACCATGCAGGGCATCACCGTTGAGGAAGAGACCATCGGCAAGGTCTATGGCCCGGACGACGGCGATATGTGCGATTGGGAGATCTTCGGCGAGCCCAAGACCGAGTTCCATGTCGTGAAGCCCGCGACCGTTGAGCACACCTGCGCCACGGTCGTCAACCGCATTCCTTCCCTGCTCCGCGCTCCTGCCGGATACGTCACCTGCGACCAGCTCGAGCCGGTCGAGTACCTCACCTACCCGATGGAGTACTACTGCTGATCTCTTTTGCGAACAGAAAAATGTGGGCGGTCTTTTGACCGCCCACATTTTTTAATACTGATATTTCTTTCGCTTGCCAAGCAGGAAATAGAGCGAAACGAATACGCCGAGAATTTCGCTTCCCACGAGGGAATACCACACGCCGTCGAGCTCCCAGAGCATCGGCATGACGATGATGCAGATCACGGGCAGCACCAGCGCGCGCATGAACGAGATCGCCGCGGACACCGCGCCGTCGTTGAGCGCCGTGAAGAAGCAGGAGGTGTACATATTGAACCACATCACGAGAAACGGCGTTGCGCAGATCGTAAAGGCCCGCGCCGTCATGTCGAGCAGCGCCGCGTCGTAACCGACGAAAACCGAGGCGATCGGCCGGGCAAGCACGATGGCCAGCGCCGTGAGAACCACGGCGGCGGAGCCGAGCAGAATGAGGCTGCGTTTTAAAACGTTCTTCATTTCCCGGTGATTCTGTGCGCCATAGTGATAGCCCACGATCGGGGAGCTGCCCTGCGAATAGCCGTTGAATACGCCGAGAAAGACGAACGCCGCATACATCACAACGCCATACGCCGCAACGCCGTCCTCACCGGCGTATTTCATCAGCTGGAGGTTATAGAGAATGCCGGTGATGGAGCCGGACACGCTCGAGAGCATTTCCGAAGCGCCGTTGCCGCAGGCGAGCAGCATGGGCTTTATTTCAAAATTGGTTTTGGTAAAGCGCAGGGCGGACTTGTTTTTGCGGCTGAGAAACCAGAAAAGCGGAATCAGCCCGCCAATGCACTCGCTGAGCCCCGTGGCGAGCGCCGCGCCGGCCACGCCCATCGGGACAAGAGCCATGAACACATAGTCCAGAATCATGTTGGATATGCCCGCCGCGATCACGACCGTCAGCGCCAGCTTCGGCTTTTCCGCCGTGATAAGATAGCTCTGGAACGTATACTGCGCGTGCAGCGCCGTGTTGAACAGCAGGCAGATCGTGCCGTAGGTCATTACGTTGCCGATCATGGCGTCCGTTGCGCCGAAGAGGTACGCGACCGGGCGCAGCACCGCGATGCCGATACCGGTGAAGACAATGCTGCTTCCCAGCATCAGATACATCATCATCGTAAAATACCGCCGGGCGCGGGGAATATCGCCCTCGCCGAGCGTTTTGGCTACGAGCGCGCTGCCGCCCACGCCGAGCATCGCGCCGATGCCGCCGAGGATCTGCAGAAACGGGATGATGAGGTTAACGGACGCGAACGCCGTTTTGCCGACGATGTTGGAGATGAAAAAGCCGTCTACCATGCCGTAAATGGAGGTAAAGATCATCATGCAGATGGACGGCAGCGTGAACCGGAGCAGGCGTCCGTAAGTGAAATGGTCGGAAAGCTGGATCGGTTGTTTCTTCATTTGTTCCTCCCAAACCAGCGCGCGGCAAACTCCGCAACGGCCGGCACCAGCTCCCGGATGTCCCAATCGGTCGTGTTCACGGTGAGATGGTACGCATCCCTCTCGCCCCAGGCCGGGCCGCCGATTAGATCGCGCGTTTTAGCCCGGTTCCGGTCGATCTCCTTCATCTTTCGGACGAGTTCCTTCTCCGCCAGCTTTTCGTTTTCCGGCGCGCGTTCCACGCAGCGCCGAACCTTTGCATCCCGGTCCGCGCACACGAAAATGTTGAAGGGCGCATATTCGCGGAGAAAAACATCCGCGTTCCGCCCGACGATAATACAGTCTCTGCCGAGCGCGGCAATCTCCCGAATCACCTTTTTCTGCTCAAGGAGCAGCTGGATGCTGGACGACTGGATGTAGGCCGGGGAACGCAGCGTACCGCGGAACGTGATCGGGTAATTCTGCCAGCCGCGGTTGGCCAGCGCGGTTTCCACATAGCGCGCGTCCTTGCCGCTGTTTTTGGCAACGGCGGAGAGGATCTCGCTGTCGTAATAGTCATAGCCGGTGAGGTCGGCAAGGCGCTTGCCAAGCTCGCGGCCGCCGCTGCCGAATTCGCGGCTGATTGTGATGATGTTCATACTGCCTCCTTATAGTTTCTCTGTTTCTTCCCGGAGGGCGGCGGTCAATCGCGTAGCCATGGCGAGATAGGCCTGCAGTTCCTCCGGCGTGAGGGCGGCATAGGCGCGCTTTTCCGCTTCGATCAATTGGCCGACGGTTCTTTCGGCGAGCTCCGTGCCCTTGCCCGTCAGGAGAATTTTCTTCTGGTTGCGGGTGCCGGGGATGACCTCCAGCGTCATATAGCCGTTTTCGATGAGCCGCGTGATGGCGGTGTTTACCGTCTGCTTGGGGAAAAAGCATTGCCGGCAGAGCTCCTGCTGCGTGACCGTATCGGCCGCGGCATAGACGTTGTACAAAACCCACATGCCGGTGTCGGAAAGCCCATACCGTACCGCCGTGCTGTGGTAAATGTAATCCTTCTCCTTTTGCTGCTGCTCGATTTGCCGAATGAAATCCGTTACGTTCATACATGCCCTCCAAACGCAAAACAAGAGTCCGCGAACGGACTCTTGACGCATTATAGTCCGTAATCGGACACTTGTCAATACCCTGCATCGGACGCTTACATGGCGTGCTCGTTTACATAGCTATCGTCGATGGATTCGGTGATATCCGAAAAGAGCGCTTTTGCAATTTCCAGCGACTTGCGGCTGAAAACGACAAGATACACCGTCATCTCGTTTTCCGCGAGAAATGCGCGGATGGCGCCGGCGGCGACGCGCATCGCCTCCTCCTTCGGATAGCCGAACACCCCGGCGGAGATGACCGGGAAGGCTACGCTCTCGCAGCCATACGCCTTTGCGAGCGCGAGACTTTTTTGGTAACAGGAAACAAGCTTTTCCCGCTCGCCGTGCGTTCCGCCGTGCCACACGGGGCCCACCGTGTGGATCACATATTTGCAGGGCAGGCGATAGCCTTTCGTGATCTTCGCCTCGCCGGTTTTGCAGCCGTGAAGTGCGCGGCACGCTTCCAGAAGCTCCAGCCCCGCGGCGCGGTGGATGCAGCCGTCCACGCCGCCCCCGCCGAGCAGCGCTTCGTCCGCTGCGTTCACAATGGCGTCCACGGGCATTTTCGTTATATCGTTTCGCACGATGACAAAGGACATAATCTCACCGCCTTTTTTCTTCAGTATATCCGCGTCCGGCGCGGAATGCAACGAAAACAGCGTCCGCGGAAGTTTTCCGCGGACGCTGTTTTGCCTAACCTGCCGCGGAGATCACAGCGGCAGATTAAAATTCATGTTCATGATGTACTGCTCCATAAACTCGGCGCTGGCGTTGAGCTCCACGTGGCGCGTGACGGCGCGGATATGCTCGCAGCGCGCGTCCTCCGCGCGATCGAGCAGATAGCGGCACACGCCCGCGCCCGCGCCGTTGCCGACGGCGGCGATCCTCTCGCGCGGTACGGCGGGGAGGAGGCCGATGTAGAGCGCGTTGTCCACATCGATGTAGTTGCCGAACGCCCCGGCGAGGATGAGCGAGTCGAGCTGCTCCGGCTCGATGCCGTGCTCGTGGCAGAGCGTGAGGCACCCGGCGCAGATCGAGCTTTTGGCGAGCTGGATCTGGCGGATATCGTCCTGCGAGAGATACACCGGGTGCTCGCCGCGCGTGAGGAAGAAGGCGTTGTTGTATTCGCCCACCGGCTCGAGACGGTCGAGCAGGGGGCTCTCCGGGTGCGCCGCGGCGTATTCCGCGCGCGGGAGGAGCCGCCCGGTCATATCCACGAGACCACAGCGAAGGAGCGCGGCGGTCAGATCGATGATGCCGGAGCCGCAGAGCCCCTTTGCCTCGCCCTCGCCGAGAACATGGAAGCGAAGCTCTCCGTCCGGCGTGATGTCTACATGGTCGATCGCGCCCTCCGCGCCGCGCATGCCGCACTCGATGTTGCCGCCCTCGAGCGCGGGGCCGCAGGCGGTGGAGGAGGTGAGAAAGCCGTCGCGCGCGTTGCCGACGGCGATCTCGCCGTTCGTGCCGAGATCGACCGCAAGGTGCACACCTGCCTCCGGTACGCCGAGCAGCACGGCGGTCGTGTCCGCGCCGACGAATCCGCCGAGCAGCGGCAGAAACTCCACGAGCGCGCCCGCCGGGCAGTTTTGCAGCCCGATCTCTCCGGCGGGGGCGCGCACGGTGTCCGCCGTGACGCTTGCAAACGGCTCCGCGCCGAGCGCGGACGGATCGATGCCGAGAAAGAGGTGCTGCATTGTGCTGTTGCCGCAGAAAACGAGCTGCCAGAGATCGTCCGAAAGCCCCGGCACCGCGGCGGAGGCCGCGGCGAGAAGGCCGTCGATCGTGCCGAGAATGGCGGCATTGAGCTCGGCAAGCCCGCTCTCATGTTCAAGGGTGTGCTGGATGCGGGCGATCACGTCCGCGCCGTAGCGGATCTGGCCGTTGAGCGCCGAGCCGGTGTGCAGCAGCGCGCCGGTTGTGAGATCGTAGATATACA
This sequence comes from Bifidobacteriaceae bacterium, assembly GCA_963645975.1. Classification (GTDB taxonomy): domain Bacteria; phylum Bacillota; class Clostridia; order Oscillospirales; family Oscillospiraceae; genus Apopatocola. Next base: position 7,274 of record CAVIVK010000073.1, read on the forward strand.
TTGCAACGGTCGTTGTGCCGATGTCCACGGCGGCGCCGAAAAGGCGCTGCGCCGTATCGCCGCGCTGCACGCCGAGGAGCGTATCATTATGGCGGATGAACGTGAGCGGTTCCTCGTTCCCGCCGCGGCGCGCGCGGGAAAACTGCCGCGCTGCGGCGAGCGAAGCGCCGCGGAGATACGCGCCGCAATGCGCCGGCTCCAGCTCGGCGGGGGAGAGGACGGTTTTTGTCACCGCGGGGGCGAAGGCGCTG
>CAVIVK010000074.1:0-4281 GCA_963645975.1 Bifidobacteriaceae bacterium
CCATGATATAATACCCTTGCCTCGCTTGACACACCGGTAAATATTCTATATTTGGAGGGTGCGCAGCATGAACTATCTTGGAATTGAAGCAAACGTTCAAAATCTTCCGGAGCTTGACAGCAGTTTCTTCCCGCTCTATAAGTTCAATCACGCCTTTCTTGCATCGGCAAAAAAGCCCATCGGCATTGCCGTGGAGCGCAGCGGCGGTGAGATGGCATCGGTTCGCACGTTCCTGCACGGTACACCTGACCGGCTCGAAGCGGACCGGTATTATATCCGCCGTCTCGTAAAGTCCATACTGTGGATGAAGGGCGGCTGGCGCGTATACATCAGCGGCGATCGCGATATGTACGATTACATCCGCGAATGCTTCAGCGCGGACGGCTGCCAGGCGTTTGACTGGGACTACTTCTCCAATATATATGAAAGACCGTTCGAGGTCGTCTATACCGACACGCTGCCGGAGGCAAAGGATTCGCCCCGGCCCGCGGGCGGACACTTCGACGGCTGCCGCATCGGCTTTGATGCGGGCGGAAGCGACCGGAAGGTCTCCGCCGTCGTAGACGGCGAGACCGTGTATTCCGAGGAAGTCGTGTGGTTTCCCAAGACGACAGCGGATCCGGACTATCACTACGACGGCATCGTCGCCGCGCTCCGGACGGCGGCAGAGCATATGCCGCGCGTGGACGCGGTGGGCGTGTCGAGCGCCGGCGTATACATCAATAACCGCACCATGAACGCGTCGCTTTTCCTCAAGGTGCCGCAGGATCTGTTTGACGCAAAGGTCAAGGATATATACATCCGCGCCATCACCGACACGTTCGGCGATGTGCCGTTCTGCATTTTCAACGACGGCGATGTCACGGCGCTCGCCGGGGCGATCAGCCTGGAGGACACGAACATCCTCGGCATTGCCATGGGTACGAGCGAGGCGGGCGGCTATGTTGACGAGAACGGATACATCACCGGCTGGCTCAACGAACTGGCGTTCATCCCGGTGGACGCAAACCCCGAGGCGATGCAGGACGAATGGTCGCTGGACATCGGCTGCGGAGTAAAATATTTCTCGCAGGACGGCGTTATCAAGCTTGCCCCGGCGGCGGGCATCGCGCTGGACAGCAGCCTGTCCCCGGCCGAAAAGCTCAAGGTCGTGCAGAAGCTCATGGAAGAGGGCGACCTCCGCGCCGCCGCGATATACCGCAGCATCGGCGTATATCTGGCGCATTCGCTCGCGCTGTATCATGATATGTACCACTTCCGGCACGTGCTGCTGCTCGGGCGTGTTATGTCCGGAGCCGGCGGCGAGCTCGTGATAGAAGAGTGCGAGCGCGTGCTGCGCGAGGAGTACAGCGACCTGGCAGAGCTCATCCACCTTGCCCTGCCGGACGAGAAGTTTCGCCGCGTCGGCCAATCCGCTGCTGCCGCATCTTTGCCCGAGCTTCGGAAATAAAAAAACATTTATTATAAGGAGAACGCGCATGAAAAAACACATTGTCTGCTTTGGCGATTCCAACACCCATGGCTACTGCGCCGATCCCAACGATACCGCCGGCCATACCGACCGCTTCAACGAGGACGAGCGCTGGACGTGCCTTTTGCAGAAGGCGCTGGGCGAGGAGTATCTCGTGCTGGAAGAGGGACTTTCCGGCCGGACGACCGTATTTCCCGACCCGCTGCACGAGTGCATGTCCGGGCTGGATGTGATCTATTCCACGCTGATGACGCACGAGCCGGTCGATCTGCTGATCATCATGCTCGGCACGAACGACACGAAGGAGCGCTTCAACGCGAGCCCAGCGTGCATCGGCATCGGCATGGAGCGCCTTGCCATGAAGGCGGAGACCGTCGCCGCGTGGCGCGGCGGAAAGCCGAATCTTCTCATCGTAGCGCCGCCGCACATCGGCGCGGGACATAACGACCCCGCCATGGGCACATCCTGCCACGCAACATCCATGGGCGTGGCGGAGGAGTACCGCCGCCGGTGCGAAGCGCACGGTTGGGCGTTTCTTGACGCCGAAGGCGTGGCGGAGTTCAACACCGTGGACTATATGCACCTCAGCCGCCGCGGGCATCGTCAGCTTGCCGATGCGCTTGTGCCGGTGGTGCGTGAGCTGACTTGATGTTCGGCCGCATATTCCGTTATCAGGGCTGGCTCTGGCGGGCGCTGAACACGCTGACGGACATTCTGGCGCTGAGCGTGCTGTGGCTTTTGTGCAGCATCCCTGTGCTGACGCTGGGCGCGGCGACGACGGCGCTCTATGATAGTGTTGTGCGCTGCATACGCTATAAAATGCCCCGGCCCTACGAGCGCTTTTTCCGCACATTCAAAAATGAACTCGTGCCGGGCGTGCTGCTGACGCTGCTGTGGGGCGCGGTCGCCGCGCTGGGGCTTTGGATGCTCGCGCTGCTGCGGCAGTATGGTGCCGAAACGCCATCCGCCGGGGCGGCGGGCGCGGCGTACTATGTCACGCTGGTGCTGCCGCTCGGTGCGGCGTGCTGGGTATTTCCGATCCTATCGCGCTGCAAGCTCGGCTTCGGCGCGCTGAACAAAACAGCGCTGAAGCTCGCCGTGGCTCATCTGCCGTCGACCGTGGTGCTCGTGCTGATGACGGCAGAGATCGCGCGGCTGAGCGTGCAGTGGATATTCCCGCTTGCGTTTATGCCGGCTGTGCTGATGCTGCTCTGGTCTCTTTTCACCGAGCCCGCGTTCAAAAAGCACGGCGCTGGGATCACCCCGGAGACAGAGAACGGCACGGCCGCAGAAAAGAACGAATAAAGAAACAACGGCTCATCCGCTTCAATCGGATGAGCCGTTGTTTATATCTTTATCCCTTCAGGCACAAAAGCCGCACTTCGAAGAGTGCGGCTCGGTGTTGTCTGTCTCGTGCTCGAAAACCGGCTCTGTGAGGAAGCCGAGAATTTCACCGCTGAGATCCATGTAACAGAGGTAGTTCATCCATTCGGTGGAGAAGATGATTTCAAAGAGTGTTTCTTCCTGGTGGATGTTGATATCGAGGACTTCTTCGGGAGTGACGTCAGCGTAGGCATAAATGGTTTCGGCAATATAGTTCAGAAAGCTCATTTTCATGGTTCATACCCTCCGGCAATAAATTCATCGTTTTGTCCCTTGGACGATGTCATTATTATGCTTCGGATTAAAATCCGTATGAACCAGAATTAAACGAAGATTAAAAAAATCAGCACAACAGTTAAACTGTTGTGCTGATTGGTGCGGGAGAAGAGACTTGAACTCTCACGTCTATGGTTGGACACAGGCACCTCAAGCCTGCCTGTCTACCTATTCCAGCACTCCCGCATGTCAAAGGCAAGTGTTATTATATCATGCCTTTGAAAAATGTCAACACTTATTTTAAGAAATTTGGAATTTATCGGTAAGCCGTTCCGTCGGCGCGATAAAGCGCCATACGGCAGAAGCGTCCGCCGTCCGGCGCGCACTCCGGCAGGTGTGTCCGCACCGCCGCGGTGAGCAGCTCGGGATTCACCACGGGCTCAACGCAGGAGACGATCCCCTCGACCGTCACGATGCCATCGCCGGCGGTGAACGTCAGATCGTGCACGTGCTCCGTTACGGTGAAAAGCCCCTCGCCGCGCTTCGTTTTGCGCATAACCTCAACGGGGTGAGAGAAAAGCTCCCGGCATTTTGCGGCAACGGCTTCCGTATCGGCGGTATCATATTCCCAGGTACCCTTCACGCGCATCCATTTGAGCTCCGCGGGCTTCATCGCGTTTTCGTAGCAGTCGGTCACGCGGATACCCTCCGGCATCACGGCGGTGAGCTGCGCGGGCAGCGCGGCAATGTCTACGTCCTCGCGCACGCGGATGTCCGCGATCTGGCAGAGGCTCGCCGCGCCGACGGAGAGCGGCAGCAAAATCGAGATGAGCTCGTGCGGGTTAAAGCCTTCGCTGTAGCGGATGGGGATGGCGGCGCGCTTGATGGCGCGCTGCAGCGTGCGCATCGTGTCGAGATGCGACATCCATACGGCACGGCGGGTCTGCTCGTATACGAGCCGAAGCTTATCCATCGCAGCGGCCTCCTTTCAGAAATGCGGCGGCGCCGCAGCCGGAGCATTGCGCCCGGCAGTCAGGGGAGAGAAGCCCCTTGTGCGCCTGCTCGTATTCGTGGACATAGTGGCGCTTGTTCACGCCCATGTAGAGATGATCCCACGGCAGCACTTCGTCGAGCGCGCGTTCCCGGTTAGCATAGAACGGGAAGGAGATATTCTCTTCCTCTGCGGCCTGTTCCCAGCGCTTGAGATCAAA
>CAVIVK010000075.1:0-5206 GCA_963645975.1 Bifidobacteriaceae bacterium
GGCCCAGGTCATGGGAAAGCTCATCCGGGACGGGCTGATCCGCGGCTGGGGTCTTTCACAGGTGGATGTGGACGTGATCGAGCGCGCCCACGCCGTTACGCCGCTTTCGGCGGTGCAGAATATTTATTCCATGCTGGAGCGGGGCGTAGAAGAAGCGGTCATTCCCTATTGTCTCGCGCACAACATCGGTCTTGTCCCCTTCTCGCCGGTCGCAAGCGGATTTCTGTCCGGCAAGGTGACGGCAAACTCGGACTTTTCTCACAGCGACGATGTGCGGAAATTCGTCCCGCAGCTTCGAAAGGAGAACATGGAAGCCAATCAGCCGATCCTCGATCTGCTCGGATGTTATGCCGAGCGCAAAGGCGCAACCATGGCGCAGATCTCTCTGGGCTGGATGCTGCATAAATACCCCAACGTTGTGCCGATCCCCGGCTCCAAAAATCAGGAGCGCATTCTGGAAAATCTGGGAGCATGGAACGTAACGCTTACGGAGGATGAGTTTTCCGCGCTGGAAGCAGCGCTCGCCAGCATCCCCGTACACGGCCACCGCGGGTTTGTAGAGCAGGAGGGCAGCAGCATGAAAAGCTGGGATCGGAAATGACCGCCGGAAAGACGGGCGAAAAAACCAGAGACGGAAAACGGATGATAAAGCCGGATATCCTTCACAGGATATCCGGCTTTTTGTATGAACCGCGGGTTGTTTTGAGTCGCCGCCCCGCATGGTTTTTAATGCTCTGCCGTGTCTTCCAGCTCATCCAGATAGCGCTTGAGTTCCTGGTAGATCATGGAGACCAATTCCGCCATTGGGGCATGCCGGTCGTAGGCTCGTTTACTGTAGAAAAGGCAGAGCGGCTCCTCCGGCCGGCAGTCGGCAAAGGGACGGTGGACAAACTCGCCGCTGCGCACCTGCTCATAGCGTTTCAGCGTCGGATAATACGACAGCGCATAGGTCTGCAAAATCTCCGCCGTCTGCGAGATTACATTCGACAGGGGGCCGACGTGCACCGTAGGCTGGTCCGGAAAGGTGCTGAAAATGCGTGCGAGAGGCCCCTGTCCCGCGGCATAGCTTTTCTCCTCGTCCCCGCCAGTACCAGGCAGAACCAGCATCTGCCCCTGCACATCCGCGATCGTCAGAGTCTCCTTTTTTGCGAGCGCTGACGAGCGGCTCATCAGGCAGTGAGTCTCGCCCCAGCACAATATCTGCGGCGCGTTTCCCTGCGTTTTGCTGTGCTCCTTCATCTCCTGCCGCGTGCAGGAAAAGAGCGCGATCACCGGCCGGTCGATATTGCGGGAAATGGAGCCTGCAGGCGTACGGTCTACGATATAATTGACCGGCAGACGGGGGTATTTCTGCCGGAATGTGACCAGAACCTTGGTGAGAAGATCCGAATAGGAGCGCGCTACACAAAGGTCGATCCCCTGCAGGTCGGACGACTGCCCGAGGCTCTTCCATTCATAATAGTACGCCACCATCTCCTTCGCCTGTGGGAGAATGCGCTCCCCGGCGGCGGTGAGCGTGATGCCGTCCCGGCTGCGCTCGAAGAGCCGGACGCCGAGTTCCTGCTCAAGCTGCTGCAGCGCCTTGGTCAGGGTAGGCTGGGCAATATACAGCTTCTGCGCAGCTTCGCAGATGGAGCGGGACTGAGCAAGCGTGATGAAATATTCCACGGTGCTGATTTTCAAGAATATCCCTCCTTCTCACGGCTTTTCCCGCATCTATTATAGTCAAAAAAGGGAATGCCCCTCCATTGGCAGAATACATAAAAAGCGGTCAATGAAAATCGACAAAAACGACAAGGCCACCCCGGTATTTTCATCCTTTCAACGCCAATTGCGCGGCTTACCGGGCAGGATGTCCGTTTCCCGCAAATCGGTCATAGCTTTTTTTCATGAACTCCGTTTTTTTGCTATTTTACACTTCATCACCCCTTGTGCTTCAATAGGGACAGATAAGTCATCCCGAAGATGACAACGCAAAAAAGGAAGAAAGAAGGAAAGCATTATGACCAGCAAAGAACGTGTCATTGCGGCTCTGGAAGACCGGGAGCCCGATGGCATTCCCTCTCTGTTCTCTGTCCATTTTCTCGATCCCAAAACCAAGGCGCGTCTGTTGGGTCAGGCCTCGATCGATGCGCACCTGAAATTTTTCGAGGAGGCCGACGGCGACTTCGCCAAAATGATGTATGAGTACCGCGCCCCCGGCACCGACATCGTCCGCACGCCGGAGGACTACAACCGCCTCGTCTGCCGGGATTATGAGTACATGGACAAGCAGCTAGCGTTCTGCAAAACGGTGGCGGAGCAGACCAACCCCGACCTTTTCCTGACCGGCACGCTGTACGGCGTGTGGAGCAGCTGTGTCATCCCGCTGATGGAGATGGGGAAAAAGTACGGTTGGGAAGAAGGCCAGCTGCTGCTCACCTCGCTGCTGCGCTGGAACGAGAAGCCGGTCCTGGAGGCCATGCAGCGCATGACCGATCACCTGTGCTCTCTGGCTACCGAATACATCAAAACCGCCAAGCTCGACGGCGTCTACTATGCCGCCACGCAGGGTCCCCGGAGATTTCTGACCGATGAGGAGAGCCTGAAGTGGGTCAAGCCCTTCGATCTTCAGGTTATGAAGGCCATCAAGGACGCCGGCGGCTACTGCATCCTCCACATCTGCCAGTCCAACGTCGGCATGGATCGATTCGACAAGGACTATGCCGAGCTGACCGACGGCGTCAACTGGGGTGTGTACGATATCCCCATGAGTTTGGAAGAAGGCCGCGCCCACTTCCAAGGCAAGACCGTCATCGGCGGTATGGCCAACCACAAGGGCGTTCTGGTGGACGGGCCGGAAGAGGCCGTGCGTCAGGAAGTCCGGGATATCGTGAGCAAGTTTGGCCGCAAGGGGCTGATCCTCGGCGCCGACTGCACGCTGTCCTCCGATCAGGATCTCGATCTGATGCGCGCCGCCATCCACGAGGCCCGCAGTCTCTGAGACGACACCGAAAGATAAAGGAAGTGCAAACATGCTGACACCGGAAGTGCAAAACGCTTTTGTTGCCATATTGAAAGACGAGCTGCGGCTGGCCACCGGCTGCACCGAGCCTATTGCTCTCGCCTACTGCGCCGCGAAGATGCGCCAGGTGCTGGGTGCGGAGCCGGAGCGTATCCGCGCAGAGGTCTCCGGCAACATTTTGAAAAACGTGAAGAGCGTCATCGTTCCGAACACCGGCGGCGCAAAGGGCATCAAAGCCGCCATCGCCGCAGGCGTAGTGGCCGGACAGGCGGATCAGGAGCTGCAGGTCATCTCCTCCGTGGACAGCGCCCAGTACCCCGCCATCCGCGAATACAGCGAGACGACGCCCATCGAGATCGTCTGCCCGGACACGCCCCACCTGCTGGACATCCGTCTCACCGGCTGGGCCGGAGAGCACCAGGCGACGGTTCACATTATGGACCACCACAACAACATCGTCCGCATCGAGAAGGACGGCGAGATCTTGCTGGACAAGGCGGTGGAAGAACAGACCGCAAGCGGCAGCACGAACAAAGACCTGCTGACGCTGCCCAACATTCTGGATTTCGCCAACGAAGTCGATCTGGAACTCGTAAAGCCCCTGCTGGACCGGCAGATCCGGTGCAACAGCGCCATTGCGGAGGAAGGGCTCGAGAACAGCTGGGGCGCAAACATTGGCTCCACGCTGCTGAGCGCCTACGGCGACGATATCGAAGTAGAGGCCCGCGCCTGGGCCGCGGCCGGTTCCGACGCCCGTATGAGTGGCTGCGAGATGCCGGTGGTGATTCTGTCCGGCTCCGGCAATCAGGGCATGACCGCCTCGCTCCCCGTCATCCGCTATGCGAAGCATCTGGGTGTAAGCCAGGAGAAGCTTTACCGCGCTCTGCTCGTGAGCGATCTTGTGACGTGCTATCAGAAAGCCGGTATCGGCGTTCTTTCCGCCTACTGCGGCGCGATCAGCGCCGGCGTGGGCGCGGGCGCTGCCATCGCCTATCTCCATGGAGCGGACTATGACGCCATCGCGCACACCATCGTGAATGCCGTGGCCATTCTCTCCGGCACGATCTGCGACGGGGCGAAGCCTTCCTGCGCCGCCAAGATTGCCGAGAGCGTAGACGCCGGGATTCTCGGCTACAAAATGTACTTGAACGGCCAGAACTTCCACGGCGGCGACGGCATCGTCGGTTACGACCTCCATGCAACCGTGACGAACGTCGGCATTCTTGCCAAGAAAGGCATGCGCGGCACCGATCGCACCATTTTGTCCATCATGACAGAACAAACCCCTGCATAAATCCTTTTTCTGAGCGCTAGACATTGGATCAAAAAAATGATTTATTAAAATAGGAGGAAAGAAAAAATGGAGAAAAGAAGTTTTGCCAGCCGGTTTGCAACCTGGTTTGGTCTGGGTGCGCTGGTTTTCGGCTCATTCTGCGGAGCTAACATGGCCTCGGGCGTGTATGCCTCGCAGTACATCGTGACCAAGGGCGGCGGCTGGGGCCTCGTATGGATCGCCATGTTCTGCGTGGCTATGTCCTTCTTCTGCGCCGTGTCTCTCAACTTCATCCGTGCGTATAAGCCCACCAACTTCAATAGCTACTATCTGGCCCTGTGGGGACAGCACAAGCCGGACGCCAACCCCATTGCGAAAGGCACTGTCACCGTTTTCTTCGACATCTACACGATCTTCAACGGCATTATCACAACATCCGCTACCATTGCTCTGTTCGGAACGCTGCTCAACAGCCTCTTCAACATTCCGCTGCTGTGGGCCAGCATCATCGGAACGGTGCTCTTCGGCGTGATCGTAATGCTCGGGCCCGGATTCCTGCGTAAGTTCAACTCCGTTATTACCGTTGTTCTGCTTATCTCCATCATTGCCATTTTGATCTCCGTGATCTCCATCCGCGGCGACGTGCTGGCCGAGCGCATCGGCAACTTCCAGATCGGCGCTGACTGGGGCGAGGATTCCGTTTCCGACCACTTCTTCATGTTCCTTACCTACTGCATGACGGCTTCCGGCTGGGGTCCCACGCTTTCCAACCACTCCAGTCAGGTCAAAACCAAGGGCGACGCCATCGCGAGCGGCATTCTCTGCGGCGTGCTGGGTATGTCTCTGTTTGCCCTCACCGGCGCCATCGTTCTTCCCTTCATGCCGGAAGCCCTGAAGGACAGCGCTCCCATCCTGACCATCTGCCAGAC
>CAVIVK010000076.1:0-11012 GCA_963645975.1 Bifidobacteriaceae bacterium
GCACAGCCCTTGGAGAGGGGCATTAAAAACTACTACTCTATAATACAAGGAGAACTTTCATGTCCGCAACACTCGTTATCATGGCCGCGGGGCTTGCCTCGCGCTACGGCGGGGCGAAGCAGATCGAAAAGGTCGGCCCCGGCGGAGAGATCCTCATGGAATACACCATCCACGACGCGCAGCGCGCCGGTTTTGACCGGTTCGTCATCATTCTCCAGCCGCAGATGCTGGAGGATTTCCGCGCCGTGTGCGGCGAGCGGCTCGAAGGAAAGGCGCATGTGGATTATGCCTTCCAGAGCTTTGACGCCATGCCGGACTGGTTCACCGTTCCGGAAGGGCGCACGAAGCCTTACGGCACCGTGCCCGCGGTGCTCAGCGGCAAAGACGTGATCTCCGGCAAATTTGCCGTCGTAAACGCCGACGATTACTACGGTCCCGGCGCTTTCACGCTGATGTACGAAGCGCTCGAAAAGCTCCCGGAGACGGGGCGCGGCTGTATGGTCGCCTACAAGCTGCGCAACACCGTGAGCGATTTCGGCACCGTGACGCGCGGTGTGTGCCACATTGACGGCGGCGAAATGACCGCCGTTACCGAGACATTCAAGATCGGCAAAGCGCCGGACGGCTCCATCCGCTCGTTTGCCGATTCCGAAGAGGGCGTCGTGCTCGATGGCGAAAGCCCGGTATCCATGAACTTCTGGGGCTTCACGCCGTGGGCGCTGGACGAAATGGAGAATTACTTCCATGCGTTCCTACGCTCCGAGGCGGGTAAAGAGCTCAAGAGCGAGTGCCTGCTGCCGACGATGGTGGGCGATATGCTTAGCGCCGGATCGATGCACGTTGACGCGTACACAACCGAGGAGGCATGGTTCGGCATGACGTATCACGAGGACCGCGCCACGACCGCCGCCATGCTCCGCAAGCTCACCGCCGAGGGCATGTACCCGGAAAATCTGTACTGAACACCGCATATAGAAAAACCCGGCTCTTCGGATCGTTTCCGAAGAGCCGGGTTTTTCACTTTACCGCAGCGAGTGCGAGCTGCACCGCGCCGTAGAGCGCATCATGCTCCGGGGCTGCCGGGCGGCAGAACGGTGTGAGCGCCGCGCACACCGTGCGGCGGTACATGTTATCCTCCGCGAGCAGTCCGCCCGCGAGAGCGCACGGCGCGCCCTTTTCCAGCCGGAAATGCTCCATCGCCGCCCGGACGAGCCGGGCGAGTTCGCTCGCGCCGCGGCGCAGAATTTCCAGGCTCACGGCGTCCCCCTGTTCTGCACAGCGGAGCACAAGCGGCGCGAGCGCAGCAATGTCGCCCTTGCCGCGGTGAGAAAAGTAGACAAAATCAAAAATGCCCTGGACGCCGTTCCCGCCGACGGCGTTCATCACCGCGCCGTGGAGCGCGTTTTCCGAAAGGCGCCCATCCTCGGTCTGGAGCGCCGCGGCAAGCGCGTCCCGGCCAAGGGCGTAGCCGCTGCCGGGATCGTCGATGATGTGTCCGCCGCCGCCGCAGCGAAAAGCTTCTCCGGCAGCGTTTTTCCCATAGCATATGGAGCCTGTCCCCGCGATGAGAACGCAGCCGGGCTCCTGCATAGCGCCCGCGAGCGCGATCTCATGGTCGCCGCAGAGGAGGAGCTTTCCGGCAAAGCCGTGCGCTGCGAGCTCCGCGCGCAATATCTCCCCTGCCGCCGCGCCCGAGACGCCCGCGCCGCCGACGCACATGGCACCGCATGCGCGCATGTCGCCGCAGCGCGCAAGAATTTCCTCCACACGGTGGCGGAAGCCGTCCTCGCCGATGTCCGAAAGATTGAATGCGCCAAGCGTTTCCCGCCGGAGCAGCGTCCCGCCCGGTGCGCACACAGCCACGCGGGTCTTTGTTCCGCCGCCGTCGATACCGACAACAAACATACCTCTCACCTCACAGCGCCACAGGCATCACGCCGCGGCAGTCTCCGCCGGAAAACACGTCCGCGAGCGCGGCGAGGGAATCGCGCGAATAATCAAACGCCGCGAGCAGCGCCGCGCTCTCCGGCATGATCGGAAGATCGTAGGGGTTGCGCAGCGCCGCCACGGTCATGGGAACCCCCGTCTCCGCGAGCGCCGCCGCGAGAGCGAGCTGGCCGCGGAAGAGGTGCGCATTGCAGGAGGAAAAGATGATATTCTCCACGCCTTTCGCGCGCTCTGCGAGCGCCGCGACTTCTGCCTCCTCCGGGTCCTTGGAGCAGACGGCGAACGTCGCGCCGAAGCGCGCGCCCATATACTCCGGGAACGCCTTCGCCTCCGGATCGGCGTTTGAAGCCTGCGTCATGCGGTAATCGGCGCAGCCGCAGAAAAACGTCTTTTCGCTCGCGGTGCATGCTTTACCGCGCACCGCGACGACCGCCTCGCGCGCCATGCGCGCCGCGGCGGCGAAGTCCTCCCTTTGCCCGGCGCTCTCCGGTTCGACGGGATGTATCCATTGTTCCTTTGCGCGGAGAATGCGCTGCACGGATTCATCCAGTTCCCACACGTCGATCGCGCCGCTCTCGGCGGCGGCGAGCGCTGCCGCAGCGCTCTCGCGCTGAAGAGCGGCATTGCTCGAAACGAACACCATATCCACACCCGCGCGCATCGCCTCCACGACGCCGTGCGCCGTGCCGTAATGCTGCCGGATGGCGTCCATCACCATGCAGTCGCTGAGAATGAGCCCATCAAAGCCCAGCGTTTCGCGCAGAAGACCGTGCATGATCGCGCGCGACATGGTGGCCGGAACGCCGTTCGGCTCGATCTTTGGGAAGAGAATGTGGCTGCTCATAATGGCGGGGATGCCCGCCTTGATCGCTTCGCGGAACGATAGGAGCTCACACGCTTCGAGCTCGGAGAGCGTTTTCTCAATGCACGGGAGACCGATGTGCGAGTCCACGGCGGTGTCGCCATGGCCGGGAAAATGCTTGCCGCAGCAGAGCATGCCGCCGTTTCGGTATCCCTCCACGGTCTTCGTGCCGAAGAGCGCGACGCGCTTCGGATCGTCCCCGAAGCTGCGCACGCCGATCACGGGGTTCATGGGGTTGGAGTTTACATCGAGATCGGGCGCGAGATTGAAGTTGACGCCGACGCCGCGCAGCTGCCGCGCCGTGATCTCCGCAGCGAGAGCCGCGTTTTCCGGCTTTCCGGTCGCGGCCAGCGCCATGCTGCCGGGGACATTCACCGCGTCCCACGGGAGGCGCGTCACCATGCCGCCCTCCTGATCGATGGTGATAAAAGCGTCGTGCCCGGTCGCAGCGCGGATGAGCGATTGGATATCCGCGCACAGGCGCGTAAGCTGCGGAAGACTTTCAATATTATACCGGAAGAGGATGACGTTTCCGATTTTATATTCCCGCACCAGCGCGGCAAACTCCGCCGGGATCGTCGTCCCGGTAAAGCCGAACACCAGCCGCTGGCCGATCTTTTCCCGAATGTCCATAAAATTTCCTCCTTATTCGTAGAGAAGGTAGGGTTTCCGCCGCTCGACGAACGCCGCGCACTCGCGCCGGGCGCGCGCGATGAGTGTCTCGGCATCCCAGCCGGGGCGCTCGAGTTCCCGGTGCCCGGCGAGGAGCGATATAAAGGGACGTCCGTCCTCCCGGACGGGCGGGAGAAAGGCGAAGTCTTGGGGGTACATGTCCCGCACAGGCGCGAGCAGCCGGAGGCCGAGCTCCGTCGGGCGGAGCGCCGCGGCGTCCATCACGTGCAGATGCACGCCGCCGCAGAGCGTCCCGGCGTGCTTGGAGGCCGTGGGCGTGAAGTACGCCGGCGTCACGGCAAGCCCCGGCAGCGAGAGAGCATCGAGCTCCCGACAGAGGCTTTCGGCGTCAATGAACGGCGCGCCGAGCAGCGCGAACGGATCGGCTGTGCCGCGTCCCTCAGAGAGATTCGTCCCCTCCAAAAGGCACGTACCGGGGTACAAAAGCGCCGTTTCATACCGCGGCATGGCAAGGCTCGGCATGACCCATGGCCGGCCCCAGCCGGGGAAGGATACGCTCGGATCATACCCCTCGCAGCGCACAATGTCCAGCGCGCAGCCAATGTTCTCCTCGGCGTTCACCATGCGGGCGAACTCGCCGCAGGTCATGCCGTAGCGCGGCGGGATCGTATGACAGCCGACGAAGCTCTCCATCCCCGCTTCGAGCACGACGCCCTCGGCGGCGCGCCCCAACGGGTCGGGTCGGTCGAGCACAACGAGGCGCTTGCCGTATTCCGCGCAGTCGAGCAGCAGGTTTTTGAGCGTGGAGATAAACGTATAATACCGGCAGCCGACATCCTGAATGTCGTAGACGAGCGTATCGAATTTTGAGGCCGTCTCCCGCGTCAGACGCTTGGAGCCGGGGCGGTACAGGCTTTTCACAGGCAGGCCGGAGGGCGCGTCGATGCTGTCGGAGAACACCTCCCCCGCGGCCTTATCGCCGCGGACGCCGTGCTCCGGCGCAAGCAGGAGCCGCAGATCGCAGACGTCCTTCAAAACATCGATGCTGCTGCGGTTATCGAGACTCCGGCCGGAGGGCGCTGTGACGAGCGCAGCGCGGCCGGGGATATGCGCAGAAAGCTCCGCGCTGTCAATACCGAATCGAATCATGAAAACACCCCTTTACAAAGCGGCGGACAGGAAGTAAACTTTTCGTAGATTATATGGGAGGTCTCATCCTTATGGAACATCCCCTGAAAGCGCTGTGGGAAAAGCCGTCGCGGCTCGTGATCGGATTTATGTCCGGCACATCGGCGGACGGCGTAGATGCCGCGCTCGTGCGCATTACAGGCTATGGCACGCGCACACGAGTCCAACAGCTCGGCTTCTGCTTCGCGCCGTTTTCCGATGAGGTACGCGCAGAAATACTGCGTCTCGCCGGAGGCGGTGCAGCTGCGGCGGCAGACTTCTGCCGGATGAACTTTCTGCTCGGCTCTCTCTTCTGCGAGGCAGGCGAGGCGCTTTGCGCGCAGACCGGCACAAAGCTCTCCGACATCGATTTCATCGGCAGCCACGGCCAGACATTCTGGCACATCCCGGAGACGGAAGAATACCTCTCACGCGCCTTCGCGAGCACGTTCCAGCTCGGTGAGGAGGCGGTGCTTGCCGAGCGCTTCGGCTGCCCGGTCGTGGGCAATTTCCGCGTCCGCGACGTGGCCGCGGGCGGGCTCGGCGCGCCGCTTGTGCCGTATACGGAATTTCTGCTCTACCGCAGCGAGACCGAGCACACGGCGCTGCAGAACATCGGCGGCATTGGGAACATCACGCTGCTCCCGGCAGGGTGCGCGCTCTCGGACGTGACGGCGTTTGACACCGGCCCGGGCAACATGCTCATTGATGCAGCCATTGCGCGCATCACGAACGGCGAAAAGCGCTATGACGCAAACGGCGCGATGGCGGCCTCCGGCCGCGTGAGCGAGGCGCTTCTCGCGCAGCTCATGCGCGACCCTTACCTCTCCCGCCGCCCGCCGAAAACGACGGGCCGCGAGCACTACGGCGCGGCGTTCGTGGACGCCATTTTCGCCGCAGCGAAAGAGCGGAAGCTCTCCAACGAGGACATTCTCGCCACCGTTACGGACTTCACCGCGCAGACGATCGCAGCAGCGATCCGCGATTTCTGCGCTGTGCGCCCCGCGCGGCTCATCGTCGGCGGGGGCGGCAGCCGCAATGCCGCGCTCATGGCAGATATCACGCGGGCGCTTCCCGATGTGCGCGTTCTCACGAACGAGGATCTTGGCTTTGACGGCGACGCCAAGGAGGCGGTCGCTTTCGCGGTGCTCGCAAACGAAGCCATCTTCGCCCAATGCAGCAACGCGCCCGGCGCTACCGGCGCGCGGCATGGCGCGGTGCTGGGGAAGATCACGCTTTAATCGAAAAAGTACGCAAGCGCCGCGCGCAGCGACGCATCCCAGAAATCCCAGCTGTGCGCGCCCGGCCAATGGTCGAACCGGTGCGCAATGCCGAGCGACGCAAGATGCGCGGAAAAGCGCTCATTCGCCGCATACAGCCCGTCCTGCTCACCGCAGGAGAGATAAATTTCCGGGGCATCCCCGGAGAGCCGTTCCGCCAGGACGAAGAGATCGTCCTTCGGCGGAACGGCTTTTTCTTCGCCGAAAATGGCGGTGATCTCCGTTTCCTGGAGCGAGAGCGACCGGCACTCGATCGTTCGGCGCAGATCGGAGACACCCGAAAAGCTCGCCGCGCCCGCGTAGCGATCGGGGTACGTGAGAGCGCATTTCATTGCGCCGTACCCGCCCATGGAAAGGCCGAAAATGTAGTTTTGCTCCCGCGCCGCAGCAAGGCCGAACATCCTCCGGCAAACGGCGGGCAGCTCTTCGGCGACATACGTAAAATACGAAAGGCCGTATACCATATCGGTATAAAAGCTGCGCTGCACCTCCGGCAGCACAACGGCAATACCGAGAGCGCGCGCGTACCGCTCCACGGCGGTATAGCGCGTCCAGCCGGTGCAGTCGTCCGTCAGGCCGTGGAGAAGATAGAGTGTTTTTGCATCATGCAGATCGCCCTTATCGGGCAAAATCACGTCCACCGCCGTCGCCGTGCGCAGCGATTCCGAGGCAATTTCGCAGCGAAGGAACGCCATGCTCAGCCCTCCAGCGCTGCGGCGACGCGGCCATTGGCGCGCGCAAGCAGCGTCTCCGCTTCGGCCTTATCCACGCCGAGCAGCAGCATGACGATGGCCGTTTTGCAGGCGTAATTCGTTTCGGCAAGCGCAGCGCGCGCCGCGGCGTCCTCCGCGCCGGTCGCCTGGCGCACAATGCGCACGCACCGCTCGCGGAGCTTTTCATTCGAGGCCTTCACATCCACCATGAGGTTGCCGTAGACCTTGCCGAGCTTCACCATCACGCCGGTGGAAAGCATATTCAAAATCATTTTCTGCGCCGTGCCGCTCTTCATGCGCGTGGAGCCCGTGATAACCTCCGGCCCCGGCGCAGGAGAGATGGCGATATCGGCGTGCGCCTCGGCCTCGCAGCCGGGGCAGCACGTGACCGCGACGGTGAGCGCGCCGACGCTTTTCGCGTAGTCGAGCGCGCCGAGGACATACGGCGTCCGGCCGCTCGCGGCGATGCCGACGACGCTATCGTTCTCCGTCAAATGCAGCGCCTTCAAATCGTCCGCACCCAGATCCCGGTCGTCCTCCGCGCCCTCGACGGCGGCGAACATCGCGCCGTAGCCGCCGGCAATTACCGCGCGGACGCGCTCCGGGTCGGTCGAATACGTTGGGGGACACTCGGCAGCGTCGAGCACACCGAGACGGCCGGACGTGCCGCAGCCGATATAGATGAGCCGCCCGCCGCGCTGCATCCGTGCATAGATGCCGTCGATGGCCGCGGCGATCTGCGGGCAGACCTTCTCGACCGCCTCGGCGACCTTTTTATCCTCGTGATTGATGAGACGCACCATGTCGAGCGTCGGCAGACGGTCGATGTGCTCCGAGGCGGCGTTGCGCTGCTCGGTGGCCAGTTTTCCGATGTCGGTCATTCACTCGTCCTCCAGTTTTTCGACGATGCGCATCTGCTCGACGGGGATCATGAAGCACTCACAATACCCCTTTCGCCCCTCGATGCCGCGCAGGCGCTTGAGATGGGAATAGTACTCCTTGTACGGAAAGCTTGTGCTGTGCACGGCAAACCAATGGTGCTCGATGGCCTTTTCCCAGAGCGTGAAGCCGTCGGACACGTCGAGATAGACATAGGGCGCAAAGCCTTCGGCATCCTCCCAGTTTTCCGCATAGTACAGATGGCGGGCAAAGTGGCGCGGAAGATCGCGCGCAAAGCCCTCGATGGCGGCATAAAACCAGGCGTCTGTCACGATCCGGTGGCAGGCCGCATGGTCCTTGTGCATGCTGTGGGCGTGGTGGGTGATGAGGATATCGGGCTTCACGCGGCGGATGACATCACACACGGCGAAGCGCGCCTCGTCGTTATCGGGGAGCAGCCCGTCCGGATAGTCCAGAACGATCGCCTCGCCGCCGAGCTCGGCGGCAAAGGCCTCCGCCTCGGCAACTTTGCTTTTCCGATATTCGATAACGTTTGCCCCCGCGGGCGCGCCCTTTTCCCCGGCGGTGAGCGCCAGCGTCACGCTGCGTCCGCCCTTCACGGCGTTCGCCGCGAGCAGCGCGCCGCAGGTAAGCTCCATATCGCCGATGTGCGCGCCGACGGCCAATATCGTTTTGCTCATGATTTCAGCTCCTTTATCATCACGGCGAAATACCGCCGCGGCGTGAATCCGGCTTCTTTATAGATGTTCTGCGCCGGATTGTCAATGCCCGTGAAGAGCGACATATACTGCGCGCCGCACTCTTTCTCCGCGCGGCAGAGCCGGTAGAAAAGGAGCTTCCCCAGCCCGTGGCCGCGGTACTTTTCCTCCACGGCAATGCCCGCAAAGTAGCCGCGTCCCGTCGGCTCCGGGTACACCGGGCCGGTAAAGCCCGCGACCGTGTTGCCGGAGAGGCCGACGAGCAAGCGCATGCCGCCGTGCGCGGCGGCGGGGATCTCCGCGTCCCACATGGAGTTATCGAGCGAGCGCACCATCTCGTCCACGCCGCGGTGGACGCCCTCTTTGTACCAGTCGACCGTATAGCCCTGCGCGGCCATTTTCGCCGCGCGCTCCTCCATCGCGGCGGGATACGTAAACGACGCAAGATCAAGATACATTGCCATCTCGGTCGCCGCTTCGCAGTAGCCGAGCGAGAGCATCCGCCCGTAGAGCGGAATGTCCTTGGGGATGCCGGGCATGTTGTTGTGCTGGTGGCCGTCCGTTCCGGGGATGATCCACGGCAGGCGCAGGGGATTAAAGAACGTGACGGCGGCGACGCTCTTTCCCTTCGCGCGGAACGAATCCTCGATCGCGCCGAGCAGGAGCGCGGTATTCTCCGCCGTATCAAAAGCCTTATCCAGCAGTACGCAGCTCACATAGCCGCGCACCGCGCCCTGCGCGAGGGTATCGCCCGTGCAGCCCGCGGCAAAGCCGCGAAGCGCACCGCGCTCTTCGAGCACAAACGTGCTCTCGGTGCAGAATGCCGGATGCGCGAGCAGCAGGGCATCCAGCTCTTCGGCATTTAGCGGTGCGTATCCCGCCGCCGCGCCCGCGGTATTCCACAGGCGCCGGACCTCCGGCGCGTCCGCGCGGCTATACAAACGAAGCTCCATAGTAACCTCCGTATCTCACAAAAGGGCTGCTGCGTTTCGCAGCAGCCCTTGGGGAATTTTCTATCAGCCCTTGACGGCGCCGATCGTGACGCCTTCGAGGAAGTATTTCTGCAATGTGAAGAACAGAATAAACATCGGCAGCGCCGAGAGCGTCGCGCCCGCCATCATGGGGGCGAAGAGCGTTTCGTTCGCGAACTTGAAGGTCTTGAGACCAACCTGGATCGTGAACATGTACTCCTTGCTTGTCACGAGGAACGGCCAGAAGAACGTGTTCCAGCTGGACAAAAACGTGTTGATCGCCATGACCGCCAGCACGGTTTTGGAAAGCGGCAGGATGATACGCACAAAAATGCCGAGCTGATTGCAGCCGTCGAGCTTGGCCGACTCGATGAGCGGCGTGGGGATGCTCGTGAAAAACTGCTTGGCGAGGAAGATGTTGTAGGACGTCACAACGCCGGGCAGGATCATCGCGGCATAGGTATTCGTCATGTGCAGCTTGTTCGCGATGAGAATGTAGAGCGGCACCTGCGTGATCTGGTACGGGATCATCATCGCCACGAGGATCAGCCCGAACAGCCATTGGCGGCCCTTGAAGCGGATCTTCGAGAAGGCGTAGCCCGCCATGGAGGCGAACACCACGTTGCCCACAACCGTCGTTGTGGAGACAATAAGACTGTTGCCGATCCAGCGGACGGAGTACTTGCTGAAATCGAAGAACGCCTTATAGGAATCGAGCGTAAACGCACGCGGGATAATACTCCGGGACGTGCCCGCCGTGGCGACGGCGGGGCCGAACGATGACATGATCATATAGAAGATCGGGAAAAGCGTTAAAAGCGCGAAGAGGACGAGAATCACCGCAAGGAGGATGTTGCGCGCGATGCGCTTTTCGGGGTGGTTTACGTGGGGGGAGTAAAGTCCTGTCGTAGCCATACCGTGCCTCCTTTCAGTATTCGACGTCCGTGCCCATGAGCTTGAACTGTACAAGCGAGATGAGCGCGATGACGATGGCGAGCAATATGGCCTGCGCGCATGCGAGACCGAACTTTGAGTACTCAAAGGCGTTCTTATAGATGAGAAGGCCGATCATCGTTGTGCTGTTGTCCGGACCGCCGCCGGTCATCATGAAGGCGTTCTGGAATACCTGGAACGAGCCGATGATGCCCGTGACAAGAAGGAAGAGCGTCGTCGGCTTCACGAGCGGGAACACGATATAGCGCACCTTCTGGAAGAACGTGGCGCCGTCGAGCTCGGCGGCTTCAAAGTAGCTGTTGTCAATGCCGAGGAGCGCAGCTATGTAGATGATAATATTGCTGCCCTGCCCGGAGAGGATCGCCATGAGCATCAGCGAGAGCATGGACGTTTTCGAGCTGGAGAGCCAGTTCTGCGCCGGAATGCCGAAGAACATCAGCACCTGGTTGAAAAGGCCGTCCGGCGAGGAGTCGTACAGCCACAGCCACACGACCGAGAGCGCCACGCCCGAGGCGATGCCAGGCAGATAATAAATGGACTTGAAAACTGCCTGTGTTCTCTTTTTAAACGGCAGGATCATGATTGCGATGGAGAAGGCGATCAGCAGCGACAGAGGAACCACGACGACCGTGTACACAATGGTATTCTTCACCGCCTTATAGAAAAGCGGGCTTTTGAAGGTATCGATATAATTCTTCAGCCCGATGAACTCCGAGCCGAAGGGCTTATACTTCAGAAAGCTCGTGCGCACGGCGCTGACCACGGGGTAGAGCGTGAACGTCACGAACACCACCATGGCAACAAATATGAAGAAATAGCCCCACCGGTCCTCGCTGGTGAACCGGAACCGGCGGTCGGCGAGCGTTCTTCCTCTGGCTTTGCTCATA